>JAITFD010000038.1 GCA_031281575.1 Mycoplasmataceae bacterium
CGTTATAACGTTGACTAGTAACATTAACTGCTGGAGTCACAATCATCTCGCCTTGAACAACTTCCACTGAACATTGGTATTTAATTTCATCAATATCATCAGCATTGTAATAAACGAAATATGAATATGTTCCTGGCACCATGTTATTACGGACTAATGTTAATTCACCAGAATAAGGGTCGATGTTAATATATTGGCTGTGTTCAGTTTCCACACGTCAAGTCCCATTATTAGTTAAAGCTGCTTCAGTTACATAATATTGTGGTGGTGTATATTTTCAGGTTCGGTAGGGAATTTGTCAAAATTGGGGACCATAAACACCAGCATATCCATACGGTTTAACGGTTAATTCCACAGTTAACGATGTTTTTGCACCATCAATTTCATAATAAACAATATAACGGTAACCAGTACCAGTTACTAATGCTAAATCTAATGCTACTTGACCATTTTGATCAATACTAATGTTTCCTGTAAAATTTGCCGATACTGATCAAGTTCCGTTCGTTGCTTGTTCATTAGTTGTAACTCATTGGTATTGTTCATAATGCTTTTCACCACTAAATGGATCATAATTGAATTCGACAAATTGCGGACCATCAATTTTGGCATTTTCGATATTTTGTCGCACCACATTTTGTGCATGATTAAATAATTTTGATGTCGACAAAAAAGTGGTTAAACCAATTAATAAAGCAAGGACCACGATAATCCCAGATCAGGTGATTTTACGCTTTTGTTCCATGATATATTAATTATATGCTTTCAAATGCCGAAGATGCAAAAAAAGATGACGATATTTACGTGAGAATTTTTTTTAAAAATTCGCCCGTATAACTTGTATCGCTTTTTGTGCAAATTTGTTGGGGCGTACCAGTGGCAATAATCTTTCCGCCGTCGTTGCCGCCATCAGGACCTAAATCGATAATATGGTCGGCACATTTGATTAAATCAAGGTTATGTTCAATGACAATAACCGTTGCTCCACCGTCGACAATCCGGTTTAATACATCAATTAATTTACGAATATCGTCAATGTGTAAGCCGGTTGTTGGTTCATCTAAAACAATCAATGTGGTTGGATTAGTCCGTTTTTGGAGAAATTTTGCTAATTTAACCCGTTGGGCTTCCCCACCGGATAGTTTATCGGCATTTAAACCTAATTTGATATAACCTAATCCCACATCAGCCATTAATTGTAATTTATTTTTAATGTTCGGAATATTGTGAAAAAATGTCAACGCCTCATCAACCGTCATTTCTAAAACATCAAAAATTGATTTTTCTTTATATTTAACACTTAATGTTTCATCGTTGTATTTTTTGCCATTACATTCATCACATGTAATATAAACATCAGGCAAAAAATGCATTTCGATTCGAATTACACCATCCCCTCAACACTTTTCACAACATCCGCCAGGGACATTAAAGGAAAACCGTGATTTGGTAAAACCTTTCGCTTTGGCATCAGGAGTTGATGCAAACAGTTCCCGGATATCATCAAAAACACCAACGTAAGTGGCAGGATTTGATCGGGGGGTTCGGCCAATTGCTTCTTGACTAACACTAATCACTTTTGTAATTGCTTCGGCCCCGACAATTGTTTTTAGTTTTGGGGCATCCAAAAACGGTTGATTAATTAATTTAATTAAGTTGGGTACCAAAATTCGATTAATGAGAGTTGATTTTCCGCTCCCACTTACCCCGGTTACACAAATTAATTTTCCCAACGGAAAATGGGCTTCAACATTTTTTAAATTATTTAACGTTGCACCTTTAATGATGATCTTTTTACCATTACCAGTTCGGGTTGATCGGGGTAATGGAATGGTTTGTTTATGCGTCAGGTAATTACCGGTTAAAGAATGCGGATTATCCATAATTGCTGCTGGAGTGCCGGCGGCAACTAATTTTCCCCCATGATCACCAGCTGCAGGACCAATCTCAATAACGTAATCAGCCGCGGCAATGGTATCAAGATCATGTTCAACAACAATCATTGTATTACCAAGATCGCGCATTTTTTGTATTGTTGCGATTAATTTGACATTATCTTTTTGGTGCAAACCAATTGATGGTTCATCCAATACATATAAAATTCCGGTTAACTTTGAACCAATTTGCGTCGCTAACCGAATGCGTTGGGCTTCTCCGCCTGATAAAGTTGCCGCCGATCGAGAAAGCGTTAAATAACCTAAGCCGACATCTTTCAAAAAAGTTAAACGGTTAACGATTTCTGCGAGTGCGAGTTTCCCGATTTCTTGTTCGTTTTTTGTTAACTTTAAATTTAAAATGAAATCAATTAATTCAACGATGGTAAAATTGGTAAATTCGATAATATCTTTGTGGCCAATTTTGACACATAATGCGGCCGGTGATAATTTTTTTCCGTGACAATATGGACAAATTTTTTCACTTAAATATTTGTTATAAAATTCCCGTGATGACTCACTGCTTGTTTCGGTATGTAAACGTTTAACTAATGCTAAAACACCTTCGATATAGTCGTGTTTTTTAAAAATATTTCCACCAGTGGTATGAATACTATAACTGATCGGTTCATCGCTCCCATATAACATTAATTTGATTTCTTTTGTTGTTAATGTTTTTAGTGGTGCATTTTTATCAATATGATAATGTTTTAATAAAGCATCAAACGCTTGCCAATTAATCGATGTGCTATTAACTGATTTTTTAAAAAAATCAATTCCACCTTCGTTAATACTTAAATCCCAGTCCGGAATCATCTTATTTTCATCTGGCTCAAAATTAAAACCTAATCCTTTACAATGCTCACATGCACCAGTTGGACTGTTAAAAGAAAATAGTTTTGGCTCTAAATCCGGGACGCTAAATCCACAAATTTTACATGAATGTGATGCCGAGTAAGTTGTTGGTTGATCATTAATTAATACACAAACTTTACCACTGCCATGTTTAAGAGCTGTTTCTAAGGAATTGGCCAATCGGGAAGTGGTGTTATGATCGTGGTGAACAACAATCCGGTCAATCACTAAATCAATTTGATGGTGTTTGCTTTTTTCCAATTTGATATCGTCATCTAATGAAAAAAATTCGTTATCAATCCGAATTCGCAAAAATCCGAGTTTGCGAAATTCGTTCAGTTCTTCGGTAAATGCCCCTTTTTGATTATTCACCACTGGTGCTAATAAAATTAATTTATCATTGTCGTGACATTTTTCCAAAATTAAATTAAGAATTTGTTTCGGCGTTAATGCTTCAATTGGCCCATGACCATTTGGACAATAAGGGCGGCCAATTCGTGCAAACAGGATTCGTAAGTAATCATAAATTTCGGTAACTGTACCGACTGTTGAACGCGGATTATGCGAAGTCGTTTTTTGATCAATGGCAATGGCTGGACATAATCCTTCGATTGCATCGACATCTGGCTTTTCGTTTCCCCCTAAAAATTGCCGGGCATACGAAGATAATGATTCCATATATCGGCGTTTGCCTTCTTCGTAAATAGTATTAAATGCTAATGATGATTTACCGCTACCACTCACACCAGTAATTACGACTAATTGATTTTTCGGAATTTCAACATTAATATTTTTTAGATTATTTTCCCGCGCACCTTTGATTGTAATCTTATCGATCATAAATCAAACTAGTCAACTCCATGCAAGATGTTAGTGATAAATTCATAAAAAGGTGACGGGCTTTTCTTGTGCCGATAAGCACAATTAATATATTCAATAATCTTTATGGCAAGATCGTATGAATCATAATCAGGATGGGAAGGAAAAAAGTAAGCGCGAATCGAATCAACAATTTGTTTAATCCCTTCGTAAATGTATGGTTTACGCATCGTTTTTTGTTTTAATAAATCAGTCAAAATATCATAATAATGTGATTCGATTGTTGTTGGATTAAACTCTCACAAGCGTTTCATGTGGTTATTGTAAAATTTTAAATTGGCATTATATTTAATACTAATCAATTCGTTTGCTAATAAAACTTTACTATAATTGGAAATCGTTTCGTCACCCAAAACTTTATTAAAATATTTGGCATCATCAACCGTAATTTCATTGGTATATTTATCAAATAAGTAAAGGACTTTATTAATATCAAGGCGATCACCATCAACCAAATGCGTTAATAAATTATTTTTGCTTCGTTTGGCTAAATCTTTTTCCAATTTATTATTTTCAATGCCGCTTTTAATCAATTTAATCGCATTCTCATAACGTTCAAGATATTCCGTGGGAATATAGACATCATTTCGTAATTGGGAAGCAAACTCAGCAGCTTCATCAAATTTATTTCGCCGAATAAAGCCTTCAATGATATCAAGAATATCCGAAATTTGACTACGATTTTTCATTGTTTATCCTTTTTTGTCGATCTTTTTTCTATTATAACTTAAATGTGGGTTATTCGAAAAACTCGCAAATTTTTTTCGAGCAAATAAATCTTTAATCCGTTGTTCAACTTCTTGAATCTTTTGCTGTAATATTTCCGGATATTGATATTTTTTGGCATGTTCGGCATATTCTTTGATATCAACTTCAACTAATTGTGGATGATGGATATCCGCAATTTTAAAATCTAAATCAAAATCAATGTACTTGATTGTATTTTCTTCAAAAAGATAAGGCGAAGCGACATTAACATAATAACAAATGCGTCCGCTTTTATTGCTTACGATAATATTAAATCATTCTTTTTTAAAGAAATACCAAACGCAAGGATAAGTGATTTTGCTAAAATAATTGTTATCAGCTTCGGCTTTATATGTATTAATTCGGGTGCGATATAAATCTACGACAATATAGTTCTCGTCTTCTGAAATAATTGCCGGTGTTTCATAACAACGGTAAATCTGACCATCATACTTATATGCATGAATTACGACTGTTTTTTTGTTTGCCATAAAGAAATCAATGGTTATTAGCGAACCTAATAAGACCCTTAACAATTTTATTATATAAGAATTTAAAAGTATTTGGGGAGTGGAGAATTAACGATTTTCTGATCATTGGGTTTCGATCGTATAAAAATTGATAAGGTTTTTATATAATAAATATAAAGCAACATGAAGGAACACGCAAAAATCCATAATGTGATTAAGCAGTTATCTGAGAAAAACTATGTTGATAACTTTCAACGGACAAAAGATAACGATTTAGTCATTCCCCTTGTTTGTTCAAATTTAAGCGATTTAATTCAACCATACAGTATTAATGATTCTTATCTTGTTAAGCCTGAGGTCTATGATGCCATTCTACAAACTGCAACCCATATTCCCGCCAACGAAAATTTGTTAATTGTGATTGATTCGACCAATCCATTTACTGCTGAAGATCAACGCAAGGCTGCATTAGCGTTTAAGCATGGTTTTTTAATGTCATCAATGCGATATTCGGATAATAAACGAAAATTATTGCATAAGAGTAATTGAATTCTAACGATGTTTTTTATTGCATTAATGATCATTGCGGTACTTGAATATTTATTAACATTTGATTTTGATAATCATTTATATGAAACATTTGCGATGGTATTTAGTGAAGTTTTCTTTATCGTTTTATGGGTATTAGGTTGAAGTTATTGTGATATTATTTTTTTTGATAAAACAGCACTTGATCGAGAAGTTGCATCGCGGTTTCAAGTTTATAAAGCTCGTTTATTATTTAAGAAAATTAAGGATTTATCGAAGGCAAAAGTGATTGTTGAAGATGATCAAAACGATTTCAACACCGCGATTAAAACTTATAATGAAATGACCAAAAAAGATAGCAAAACAACCAAAATATTTAACATTGAAGATGAAATTGAACCAAACGAAAATAACGAAACTAACTAGTTTGGCGGATTTGTACAAATAAAGCATGCGGATCGGGACATTTGAGTAAAAATGAACCAGAAACATAACGATTAATGTATTTTTTGGTCTTTTTAATCACTTCAGCATTTACGCCACCGTCTAAAACACAATACATTTTATGGGGATGTTTTTTTAATTGTTTTTTAATATATTTGATATTGGGCATTGATTTTGTTAAAAACTTCTGGCCAGCATAACCCGGCATGACGCTCATAATATTCACAAAATCGCATTGCGCAAAAACTTCCTTGTATTTCTTTGCATTTGTATTCGGATTGATTGCCACGCCGGCTAATACATGATTTGCTTTGATTAAATTTAAATTTTCAATGATTGATGCGTTGTCTGAACACGCTTCAACATGGAAGGATAATGCGTAAACTGGATGTTTTAAAAATGTATGGATTGCTTGCCGCACATCGTTGACCATTAAATGGACATCACTTTTTAAATTTAATTTACTGATTAACTTTAAATATTTTGTTTCGTATGGAGTGGTATTATTGACAAATTTACCATCCATTACATCATAATGAATAATGTGCGCTCCGGCCGCTTTCATTCGTTCAAGTTCGTAAGGGATTTGGTCAGGATTAAAAGCCAATAGAGATGGTTCAAGAATTTTCATTATGGTTTAATAAATTTAGTAATTCGTTCAGCAATTTGTGGTGGTGTTAATTCTAACTTTTGACACAAATCTTTTGGTTTAGCACTATATCCATACTGATCGATCCCGATCGCATAATCAACAAATTCATATCAAGGTGCTGTTGCCGCAAATTCTAAACTAATGCGTGGTTTATTGCCTAGTACAGCATTTTGATGTGTTAATGGTGATTGACGAAATAATTCCACACAGGGCATTGATACTAATCGAGCTTTAATTTGTTTTTTTGCTAAACAAGCAATTACTTCATCGGCTAAGCCAACTTCACTACCGGTGGCAATAATTGTTAAATCATATTCCGGCTGATCGATTAAGCAGTAACCACCGAATTTAATTTGGGTTGCATCACCCACAATTTGTTTAAATGCACTGCGTGAACTGATAATACTTATTGCACTTTTTTTATTTTTTAAATAAAACTTAATCGCGAATAATGCTTCAGCAAAATTGGCCGGACGAAATAAATAGTGGTTAGGAATTAAACGTAATGCGGGAATTTGCTCAATCGGTTGATGCGTTGGGCCATCTTCACCAACAGTAATTGAATCGTGGGTGTAAACATTTAAAATTGGTAGTTGACTAATCGCCCCTAATCGCACGGCAGCTTTATTGTAATCGCTAAATGATAGAAATGTTGCACAAACAGCTCTTGTTCCACCATGAGCAACAATCCCGTTAACAATATCGGCACCAACAAACTCACGGACACCGATATTTAAATTTTTACCAGTTGGAGTTGCCGATGTAATATTTTTACCGTCAGCGATAATCTTGGTCGACGAAGATAGATCTGGATTGACTGTTATAAATGTGGGTTGATTTGTAAATACGGTTTGAATAATATTACCAACGATGTTCCGCGTTGCTTCATTTTCAACGTGTGGTGTTTTAGCAAACCAACGATTTTTAAAAGCATATTGATTTTTACTAATTGCTAAATATTCATTCGCTAATTTATGTTGGGTTTTCTTTAACAATTTAAATTGCTGCAAATCTTTTTCACGTGCAGCTTGACCGCGCGTTTTTACAACAGAAAAATCAGCTTTAACTTCCGGCGGAACAACAAAATTAGGATAATTAAAATCAATTTGTTTTTTATATTTTTCTAATTCCTCGGCCGATAATACTAGTCCGTGACTTTTATTACTATTGGCAGTTTGTCATGTTTCACCGATCGTTGTTGTAACTTCGATTAAAGTTGGTAATTTCGATCGTTTTGCCTTCGTAATTGCCTTCGTAATTACTGAATATTGCGATGAACATTTTAAATAATTTCAATGATACGCTTTACATAAGGTTTTTAAATTTCAATCGGTTGAGTCACTAACCTTACCATCTAATTGGATCCGATTTGAATCGTAAATTCAAATTAGTTTATTCAAGCGTTGTTTACCCGCAATTGCCATTGCTTCTTGGGCAACACCTTCTTCCAAATCGCCATCACCAAGTAATACATATGTATAGTGATCAACAACTGATCCGTTACCAACTTGATAACGTTTATGTAAAAAGCGTTCACTAATCGCAAATCCCACACTCATTGCTGCACCTTGACCAAGCGGTCCAGTACAAACTTCCACACCTGGTAGGATGGCGTTTTCCGGGTGGCCGGATGTTTTACTATTTAATTGACGAAAAACTTTTAAATCATTAACGTTAATGCTTTTATATCCGGCAACAATCATCATCGCATACAACAATGCTGATCCGTGACCAGATGATAAGATAAAACGATCACGATTAAAGTGTTTTAAATTTGTCACATCAATTTTTAGATGATCATGAAAAAGTGCATACATGATTGGAGCAGCACCTAAAACAATCCCGCCATGACCGGATTTTGCTTGTGTAATTGCACTTAAGCCTAAGACACGAATTGTTTTAATTGCTAACGCTGAAATATCCATACGGATGGCTGATTATATTATATATAAACATCGAAAATAATAAACCTTGTTTGTATTTTAAATGTGTTGTATAATATAATTGTAAATGAAAAAAATTCTAATTAGTTTATTGGCATTGTTAATTATTGCATCTAGCATTTTTATTTCAACAATTATCGTGCATAAAAACTCAACAAATGATTTACGAAATCAAATTCAACAAACACAAAAATTCAAGCAATTAAAAAAAAACTATCAATCATTAATATCAATTTCGTCATATAAGAATAGCGAACAACAAGTTGTATATTCAGCACCAATCGTGAATGATGATTATTTTAATGTTGTTTTTGATGAAACTAATTTATCTTTTGTTGTGCAAAACAATCAAGAAGAAACAAGATACGACATTATTAAAGGCGAAACTGATTTTTTATTAGTTGATCACGAAGCAAATACAGCAACCAGTTTAGCAAAAATTATTAATAATGAATCCCGTACCAATGAACAGAAATTAAATTTTGCTATTGTAATTAGCGGTTCAGCATTAGTACTTGCGACCGTTGCAGTAATAATTGGTTACATTCTAACGCCAATTATTTCAATTGTACGATCATTTTTTTCATGATTATTTTCGGTTTTTACTACTGTTGTTTCTTGATTTAATACACCGGTATATGAACAAATACCTACGAAGATTGAGTTAGTGGTTAAGATTGGTGAAACCATCTCAACGGTCGTTTTTTCTATTGTAACAGCGGGCTTTAAAGCATTAGATGAAGGAATATTTGCTTTAGCATTTCCGTTTGTTAATAATGTTTATGTTGCCGTATCGCTTATATCCCGTGATGAAGCTGTTTGAACTTTAGCAAATTCTACACCAGGTGAATTAGAAATTGATGGCAAAAAAAGGGAAACAACTATTTCAACTTATACTTTAAACGGGGATCATGCAAATGGTGCTGCTAAGGATGCATATGCATTGCATACAAGTAATCCAGAATTGCGATTATCCATCCACCATTCAGCCGAAGATAACGAACATACTAATTCAACTATTTTCAGTCATTATCATCCAGGAAATATTCAATATGGAACTCTTCCTGCACATTCTTTTTATGGGTGACCGATATTTACTTTATAAAAATGGATCGAGAAATTAAAAGTAAAGAATTTCGTCGTCGGATAAAAGAATTTTCCTTTATTAAAAAAGAATCTTTTGGGGAATTCCTATATAAAAAATTGCCGCAAAATAATTTGACAAAAAATGCAAAAATTACCAAATGCCGTTCACTACGATTTTCCTTTAAAACTAATCGCGATTTTTATAATTATGATTTAAATTTACCAAAAGATCCAAAACAGACAAAAATATATAATTTTTATTGAATTCCTGTTGAATGTTTTTATTCCCCAACTCGTGTATATCAAACGCTATCAAAATATAAAAATATTAACTTAGAAGTTGCTTGTAAATATCCTCAATTTTTTTGCGAGCCAACACAATTTATATTCGGGAATAGTCAATGAACAAAAAAAAATAAAATAGTTTATTCGTTGCTTGTTCAAGGAGATCATGATCATTTTTTTGAAAAAGATCTCCGTCGTCTATTAGATTATCTTAATGGATATGAATGCGATAAACCGGAATTTCCGGGTTATGTGATCAGCGCTAAACGTGCAAAAATTAAATTTAAAAATGTAAAAGATAGTTTATTTAAATAATGGATATTTCAATTAAAGAATTTCATCGTCGGATCAAGGAATTTCCTTTTATTAAGAAGGAATCAACGTATCTTTTTGAGCATGAAATGTATCCGTTGAATCTTTTTATTGGTAAATATGATAATTTTACCAAAAATACGCCAATTTTTAAATATACTTCGTTTGGCAAATGTCTTAAAAAAGGTGTGGATATGTTTGGTCGAAAAATGACTACGATTGGGACACTACGAGATAAAAACGAACGATCCGAACTTTATTGCATTCCTGTTGAACTGTTTTATTCACCGTATTGCGTTCGTCACACTTTATCTAGGTTTAAAGCGGTTAATTTAGAAATCGCTTGCAAATATCCGCAATTCTTTTTTCTCCCAATCTATTTTACATTAAGGTATCCAACTCCATCCGATAATAAGCCTAGATTCGGTACTTTTTTTCTCTCAACTGAACATTTTTTTCACGATGATTTTCAACGATTAATGAGTTATATTTGCGGTTACTCAGATTTTAAACCCGATTTTTCTGATTCAGTAATTAACATCGAAAGACCAAAAGTAAAACTTGCTGATGTTAAAGCGAGTTTGTTTAAGTAATACGTTATTACTTATAATATGAATATAATGAATGAACTTTATCAACAATGGTATAATTCGGATCGGATTACTGATTTAGAACGTGTTGAATTAAAAAATCTAACGGAACAAGAAATTGCCGCATATTTCAAAAACGAAAAACTGCATTTTGGGACCGCGGGAATTCGTGCGCGTTTAGGTTTGGGAACACAAAAATTAAATCGTTTTACTTATGGCCAAATCTTTCATGCATTTGCGAAATACATTAAATTAAATATTTTTCGGAGTGTACCAGTAATTATCATTGGGCACGATAATCGTTATTTATCGAAAAAGATGACCGTATTAGCAGCAAAAATTTTAAACAGTTATGGAATTAAAGCAATATTGTTTCCTCATAATATGTTAATTCCTACACCAATTATTTCCTATGCTGTTCATGAACTACGTACTGATGGTGCGATTAATATTACAGCATCGCATAATCCAAAGGATGATAATGGGGTTAAATTATACAACTTGTTAGCGGCCCAAGTTTGTGATGAAATTCCCGAAATCGAAAAATATTTTTGCGAAGTTAAGGATATCATCAATTTACCGAATGAAGAATTGCCACTAACTAACATCAAATATTTAAAGTTTGATATTATTAAGCGTTATTTTGCGGATGCAAAAAACGTGGTTTTAAATACTGTTGAGTTACATAACAATCAAAAATTACATAAAATTGTTTTAAACACTAATCAAGGTACAGCCAGTAAATTATTGCCACACTTCTTACGCCAAATTGGTTTTCGAATCAAACCGGTGCGAAAACAACAAATTATCCGGAGTGATTTTAATCACACTAAGGATTCTAATCCCGAAAACATTGCTTCCTTTGAACAAGCATTTGCTTATGCGGATAAAATTAATAGTAAGATCTGTATCGGGGTTGATCCTGATGCTGATCGCATGGCAGTGGCCATTAAAAAACACGGTAAATGGAATTTGCTGGACGGAAATCAAACAGGAACAATTTTAACATACTATATTTTAAATAATCGTCATTTCATCAACCAACCATTTGTTGTTGCTAGTTATGTTACAACAAACATTGTCGATCGTATCGCTGCACATTTTGGTGCGAATGTTTTTCGTACCGGCACGGGGTTTAAAAATTTAGGTAAGAAGGTGATTGAAAAATCCGCGACGGGTAGTTTAGCGATTGCCTTTGAAGAATCAATTGGCGCATTAGTTTCCAATATTGATTGTGATAAAGATTCATTTACTGCTTCGGCTTTAATCCTTGAAATTTTTACATTATACCAAAAACGTCATATGGATTTACTCGATTTATTAAATGATGAAATTTATCCACATTTTGGCTATAATTACACAAAATCAGTATCGTTTGTAATTAAAGATTTAAATTGAAAAACCGTTTTGGATAATAAAATTAACCAATTAAAACAATATCAAGCACCAACCATCGGGAAATGACCAATTGAACATATTATTTGAAATGATGATGGCCAATGTTTAGAATGACATTTAGCCAACGATGCATGAGTTAAATTCCGGGTATCAGGAACTGAACCAAAATTCAAAGCTTATTTTTGTTTATATGGCGAAAGTGTCGTTGACGCTTATAATAAATATAATGATTTATTACAATCAGTATCACAATTAATCAATGGCTAAGTTTATTTATATCGGAGCTGATCATGCTGGCTTCCAACTCAAAGAACAAATCAAAACATATTTAGAGAATAATAATTATCGAGTAGTTGACTGTGGAGTAATGGAATTAAAACATACTGATTATCCGATTTATGCTCAAGAAGTCGCTAACTATGTATTACACAAACCGCGTAGTTTAGGAATTTTAGTTTGTGGTACCGGTTATGGAATGAGTATTGCTGCTAATAAGTTTAAAAAGATTCGTGCAGTGGCAATTGATAACCCCAAAGCAGCTAGTTATGCCATTACCCATAATGATGCAAATATTGTTTGTTTATCAGCACGTTTTACTTCAAAACGGAAAAATTTTAAGATCCTTAAAAAAGTATTAAGTGCGGAGTTTTCCAATCATGGTCGTCACATTCGCCGCATTAAAATGATTAGTGACATTGAAAATTGTAAAAAAATTCGACCAAATACATTCAAGAAATAAAAATTAAATTTTTATTTAAATTCTTTAACTGGAACTCGGGGAATTCGTTTTGTTAAACAACAAAGAATTGCAATTATGTTAGCTAAATCAGTTTTATCTTCAATGCAAGTTAACGCATGATTAATATCTTTAAAAATATAAACCTTATCACCGAATTTAACTGAATTGTCAACTTTAATTGCAAATGAATCCATTGACATTTTACCAATTGGTTTATATGCTTTACCATTAATGTAAACGGTACCAGTTTTTGCAAATGAACGTTGTAATCCATCGCCTCATCCAATTGGAATTAATGCGGAACGTTCGTTCGTTTTCGAGAAATATTTACTATCATAACCAGTATAATCATTTTTAACTAAATTATTAATTTGAATTACGTTCGCGACTAAACGGAAAGTATTAAATGATTCTGGTTTGTTTTTATTCTTGCGATAATCACAGAATGATAAACAGCCATATCGTGCTGCAGTTTCTCACGGACGTTTTGGGATTGTCCCTAATCAATTTGCCAAACTACCACCAGTTGCACGAATGTGACGTAGGGGAATTTTTTCTCAATTTGGAATTGCTTTCATTAATCCTTCAAAACGTTCAAATTGTGTTTTCATCGAAATTAAACGATCGTTGTCAAAAATATGACTAAAAATTCCATAATGAATAACGTTTTTCTTATCAATTAATTTATAAGCTTCAAGTAAATCTTTGGTATTCTTGAAACCGATTCTGTTCATTCCGGTATTTAATTTTCAATGAACTTTTAATCCTTTAATATTTAATTTTGCGACACGTTTTGCTTGATCAAGATTCGCAATTGGTACAGAAATATCATTTTTAATACAAGTAGCATAATTGCATTCATCGATAATTCCCAAACATAAAATTGGTAGTTTACTTTTTAATTTATTTAAAATATTTCGTACTTCAATACCTTCGTCAACTCGAGCAACCGCTAAAATTGATGATCCAGCTTTAACAGCTAAGGGAACAATTAAATTCACGTCGTGGCCATAACCATTACCCTTTACAACGGTAATTTTATTCTTAAAGTTACCTAAAACAGTTTTATTGGCAAAATTAATTAACTCTTGAATTTTTTTTACGTTTACTTCCAAATACGCAGACATAATCAAATATGATTATATCATAAAATGAATAAAATCAAAATATTATTTTAATTCTTGATTAATTTTAAAAAATATTTAGCTTTATTACGGTAAGTAAAATATTAAGATCGTAATAACGTTAGTTTCGGTTATTTCGCAATAAAAAATCCAGATTATTAAAAGTTTTTCAGATTTTTCAATAAAATCAACAAATATATGGTATGAGGAGTAGTTGCTTATAATATATGCGTAAACTGACAGTGAAAGTAATTAATAGTACACAAGCAAACCGAATTGGCGTTAACGAAACATTGGCCGTTGTTAAACGCCAAAGCGAAGAACGGGGAGTAGGTCCGACAAAAGAACCAAAACGTAAACCGTGATCAAGTCAACCACCACAATGATTTGTTGAGTTTGCCACGGAAATGAAAACGGCAGTTCAAACAATTATCAAACGATTAGATCGTTTGGAATCGCGCCTTGATCGTTTAGAATCGCGTTTAGATAATATCGTGAAATTAAATCATTTGAAAGAATAATTAATTAAATTTACCAACTAATGTCGAGTATAAATTTTGCTTGCTTTTTCGCGCATAATGTTGTTTGCGATATAATATAAGTATAAATGAACATCATATTAATCGGGGCACCTGGTTCTGGTAAGGGTAGTTTATCAGCGATATTGTGTGAACAATATAACTATGTCCATATTTCAACCGGAAATTTAGTTCGTGATGAAATTGCCAAAAACACACCATTAGGTAAAAATATGGCCAAAGTGATCAATAAAGGTAAATTGGTTGATAGTGAAACAATTTATTCATTACTAAATAGTTCCGTTAAAAATGCAATTAAAGAAAATAAATCGATTGTTTTTGATGGTTTTCCCCGAACGATTGAACAAGCCGAATACTTAAGTAAAATCGTGGATATTGAATTAGCCATTTTCTTAGATTGTAGTGAAAAAACCATTCTTAATCGTTTATTAACCCGTCGATTGTGTCCAAAATGTGGATTTACGACTAACACCCGAACCGATAAACAAGCCCAAAAAGAAATTTGTGCAAAATGTGGTAGTAAATTGGTTGTTCGTGAAGATGATAATATTGATACAATCACTAACCGTTTCCAAATCTTTAATAACAATAATGCGCCCATTTTACGTTATTATGGCGATAAAAAGCTTTTAATTAAAATTAACGCCAATAAAAATATTAACTATATGGCTAAAGTAATTAGTCAAATTATGGAATTTTATAAGTTAAAAGAAATGCCATTTATCTTTAAAAAATTTGGATATGATCCAAATTAAATCAGTTACTGATCTTAATTTAATCAAACAAGCGGCCAAAATTTGGAAAGAAACACGTACCGCTTTAATCGCCAAAACACATGCCGGAATTACCACTAACGAACTTGATTTAATTGCTAAATCGGTCATCGAAGGTAATGAATGCACATGTACATTTCATGACTACCATGGTTTTCCGGGGTATATTTGTATTAGTGTTAACGATCAATTAATTCACGGGATTGGCGATAAATATCGTTTAAAACCAGGTGATTTAATTACCTTTGATATTGGTGTGACTTACCAAAATCATATTTGTGATGCTGCATTTACCTTAATTGTTGATGGAACAAATAATCTTACTGAACAAACTAAAATTTTAGCCGCAACTAATTCGGCATTAACCCGGGCCATTGAACAAGCTGTAGTGAATAACACAATTGGTGATATATCATTTGCGATTGAAAGTACAGCCCATCAATTCGGCTATGAAGTTGTCAAAGATTTTTCGGGTCATGGTTGTGGCAATAAACTTCATGAAGACCCAATGATTCCGTGTTATGGCAAACCAAAAACTGGGCCGAAAATTGTCGAAAATATGACATTATGCATTGAACCGATGCTCATGACCAAAAGTGATAAATATTATATTGATAAAAATAATCATTGAACCGTATATAGCAAAAATCATCAGTTAACATGTCACTGTGAACACATGATTTTAATTACCAAGAACGGGCCTGAAATTCTTACCGCTTAGTAATAAACTTTTTCTAAATATAGTCCGCAAGCTTGGGCTTTATGAATTGCTGATCCTTTATGAGGTTTATTCAATAAATCAGTGATTGTTTGTTTGGTATATTTATGTTCATTGATCGCTAATAACGCGCCAACAATCATCCGCACCATTGCTCGTAAAAAACCATTGGCATTAATCCGAATTAACAATCAGTCACGTTGGTGGGTAATGCGTAGAGAATTAATCGTACGAACCGTATTATCTAATGTGCTGATACTAAACGAGCGAAAATCGTGTTGACCAACAAATAATTTCGCCGCTTGACGTAAGGTATTTAAGGCTAATTTCTGTGAATATGCTAATGCTAAATTATGGACAAAAACCACATCAGCATTACCTAAATAAATTTTATATAAATACGTTTTTGATTTTGCACTAAAACGCGCGTGAAATTGATCGGATACAATTTTAATTTTGTGGATATAAATATCTTGTGGGAGCAAACGATTTAAACTATGTTTAAGTTTTTGTGGCAATAGCGATTTACGGGCATGAAAATTGACGATTTGGTGAATGGCATGGACATAAGCATCAGTTCGGCCTGAACAATTACAATTAATTTTTTGATCAAAAACAGTACTTAAAACTTTTTCCAGTACAGCTTGAACAGTAACAACATCGTGTTGCTTCGCTCAGCCATGATAATTTGATCCGTTGTAGCTTAGATCAAGTAAATAATTCATTAGTTATAACGCAATAATAGATCGGGAAAAATAAAGAACGAGAAGAAAATATTATGGTAAATAAATAAAATGATGAAACTCATAATAATTCCTAACGAAACCGAAATCACAATATCGGATAAATGGATGTAGTATTTACGATATTGGGTTCGTTTATTTCGCGGGTTGTAATTTCGCACTTCAATTGCCGATGCCAAATCATTTGACTTAATGAAAGCAATTAAAAACATCGGAATAATTAATGATAGTAATGCTTTCATTTTATCAAGTGGATTCCCGTTTTTAATATCCATTCCTCGTGAAGCTTGGGCGTTAAGAATTCGTTGTGACTCTTCCAATAACGAAGGCACAAAACGAATGGATAACGAAATAATCATTGACCATTCATTAACTGGTGCTTTAACTAATTTCAACGGTGATAAAATGTTTGAAATAGCATTCGTTAATTCAACATTCGTCGTGGTGGAAACAAGAATTGTAGTTGAAGCAACCACTAAAAAAATCTTTAAGGTAATATTCAACGAATAGAAAACAACTTGGTATGATAGTGCATATCACTCAGATTTATAAGGGATATAAAGGTACCAATCGCCACCTTTTATAACTTGAATTAGTCGAATATTAAAACCCGGATATTGGCGCAATAAATGGTCTTTTAAAGCAAAAATATCCATTCCATTACCAACTATGAACGATGGTTGCTTATACGTTGAAATATCAATCCCGAACCCAGAATTAAGTAAATAATAATATTGGGATGGAACAATTTGTTCAGCTCCAGCTAAACTATTAATTTGCCGAAACATTGATGAATCAGATAAAATTAATCGATTATCGTTTTCGTTAATTGCTAATAATGATGGTTCTTTGACGGTAATCCAGTTAATTAATGCTAAAATAACAAACATAATGATCGCGGAAATAAAAAGGGAAAATGTTGCTTTTGCACTCATATGTGATAAAAACCAAAAGAAAATAATAAAGGCAAAAAGAATCAAGCTGACAAAAATTGATGAACTCGAAAAAATCATGACCATAAAACAAATTGTAACAATTAGTTTAACGGTTGGATTTACCCGATGAACAAATGAATATTCGACATCATCAAATGCATTATGTTTTAAGTGTTTCTTAGTTTTTGCCATGAGCCGACTTAGTCCTTTCTTTAATTACACCATTAATATCAGTAACCATTTGTGGGATGCTCCGTGGTCGATTATGGGTTAAGATTTGCTTAAACCGATGATCTTTATTGCTTAATTTTTGTAATAATTGAATAATTAACGGTGTTGATAAATTTGTTTCAGCAACCAATTTATGATCGGCAAATATTTCGTAAATTGAACCAGTCTTAACAATTTTACCGTCATTTAAAACGACTAAATTATCCGCTACTGCAATCGCGTTATTCATTGTATGGGTAACAACAATGATTGTTTTACCTTGGCGTTTTAATTCTAAAATAATATTCATAATTTCTTTTTCACCTTGGGGATCTAATCCAGCGGTTGGCTCATCAAAAACAATGATGTCGGGATTAATTGCTAAAATACCAGCAATTGCGACTCGGCGTTTTTGCCCACCACTTAAACCAAACGGATTACGTTTTAAAAACGTTTCATCTAAACCAACATCGCAAATTAGTTTTTTGGCTCGATTAATTGCTTCGGATTTTTTCACGCCAAAATTCATTGGACCAAAAATAATATCTTTTAAAATTGTGGTTTTAAAAAGTTGATATTCGGCAAATTGAAATACTAAACCAATTTGTGATCGTAATTTTTTCACCTTTTTAATTCGTTTATGTTTACTAATAATCGGATCACCATTAATCAAAATTTTACCATGTTTCGAAAACATTAGACCATTGAAATGTGAAATTAAAACGGTTTTACCGCAACCACTTGGTCCAACTAAAAAATGAATTTTACCACGTTCAAAGCCATAATTTAAATGACTTAATAACGCAAATTCATTTTTGGTTTTTTCATTAAAGATGATGGAAAAATCAACTAATTCAATTGCATATTTTGGTTTGACATTATTTGTTATTTGACGTTTTGGCATATTTCATCAATCGTTTGATCTTCATCAATCGTAATCGAATATGGTTTAGCATTAGCCGAATTTTGCTTATTCAATTCTAAACATACGTTAAGATTAAAAGGTAAATCCAAGGCGATATTGGTCAAAAATTCTTTATTTGATAAGATTTCACTTGGTGGACCACATTTGAGAATTTTACCTTTATTGACAATAATTAAACGATCGGCTCGGGTAATTTCTTCCATATCGTGAGTTACCGAAATGATCGTTCGTTTATATTTATTTTTTAAATCAAGAATCAGTTTCTTTAAATCTTCTTTCGCGTTTGGATCTAACATTGCCGTACTTTCATCAAAGATAATAATATTGGGGTTAGTTGATAATGTTGATGCAATTGCTACCCGTTGTTTTTGCCCACCAGATAATTGATTTGGCGGAACAGTTAATAACTTTTGAATTCCGGTTGCTTTGGAAACAAGATGAATAATTTCTTTCATCTTGCTTGGTGATACTAAATTATTTTCCAATGAAAAAGCAATATCATCTTCAACTGTTAATCCCACGAATTGATTATCCGGATTTTGAAAAATGATTCCGATTTTTTTCCGAATTAAATTCATATTTTTTGTTTCGGCTTTCATTCCCATAATTTTAATTGAACCAGAACGCGGTTTTAATAATCCAACCATTAATTTGGAAATCGTTGACTTCCCCGAACCATTATGACCGATAATACAAATATATTCGTTTTCATTAATCACAAAATTAATGTTATCTAAATTAGTAATATTTTCATCATATCCAAACACTACATGCTCAAATTCGATCACTGGTTTTTTCGGAATGTTTGACATTATACATATATTATATGTATTCCAAATATTTTAACACATTAATTTCTTTTCGACAACAATTCGGCTATAATATTTTTAAGCATAAAGAGTGTGCTAGGGACTAACCCGATGACCACACACCAACCGGCGGCAACGCACGGTGGTAAAGCTAGAACGATGTCGAACAATAATTTACGTAAAATCCTCTACACAAGCGAATCAGTCGGCAAGGGCCATCCTGATAAAATTTGTGATCAAATATCTGATGCCATTTTAGATGCCTGTTTACAACAAGATCAAAATGCGCGCGTCGCTTGTGAATGCTTTGCATGTAATCATCTAATTGTGATCGGTGGTGAGATCACAACGACTGCCGTTTTCAATCCTGTGCAAATTGCCAAATCAATCTTAACACCACTTGGATATGATCAAAATGAATTTACCATTATCAGTAATATCAATCAACAATCAACGGATATTGCGAAATTAGTTGATAAAGGAAAAAATGTTTTAAGTGAAGCGGTTGGTGCTGGTGATCAAGGGATTACTGTTGGTTATGCAACTGATGAAACATCAAATTACATGCCATTAGCGATTGATTTAGCCAACGAAATTGTTAAATCGGCGACAAAATTGATCGAACATAAACAATTTCCGTATGCTAATTATGATATGAAAAGTCAGGTGACAATTGATTATTCAGTGCCAAAAAAACCAAAAATTGATACATTATTAGTTTCGATTCAGCACCAAAAATTTCCGAGTATTGCAGCAAGAACTAAGTTTAAAAATTTCATTAAAAATCACATCTTTGCCCCGATTGTTAAAAAATACCATTTAAATACTGATTATAAAACTTTTATTAATCAAGCTGGTGATTTTATTACTGGTGGGCCAATTGCCGATACAGGGTTAACGGGAAGAAAAATTATTGTTGATAATTATGGACTTGGTGCACACCACGGTGGTGGGTGTTATTCTGGTAAAGATTATACAAAAGTTGATCGGACTGGAGCATATTTTGCCAGGTGAATTGCGAAAAATTTAGTCGCAAGTGGTGCATGTCATCAATGTGAAATTCAACTATCATGATGCATTGGCGTGCAATATCCAGTGGCATTTTACATTAATACTTTTGGTACTAATTTAGTTGACGAAGATTTAATTTATCGAACTGTCACTAAATTGTTTAGTTTACGTTTATATGATATTATTAAAACATTAAAACTTGATCGACCAATCTATCGTCAAACCGCATATTTTGGTCATTATGGCCGAAATGATTTACAATTACCGTGAGAACAATTAAATATGGTTACGAAGTTAAAAAGTTGTTGAAAAAAATAAATTAATATTTAATTTGATTATTTTATCGACGATTATATATAGAAAAATTTAATGTTTTTGATTAATAATGAATATTATTAACGGTTAAGGGCAATTAGTAATTGGGGATTAATCCAGGAAATATGATGAAAATCAACTTCTTTAGTTAAGTCAGCGTGTAGGTTAACGTTTGATAAAAAAGCCAAAGGAACGGTAACTAATTGACAAAGTGCAATCATTGAAAATGATAAAATAAAGAGCGGGATCCCAGTATCAAAATTAAGAATTGGGATTAACAAGTTCTCTTTCATTTGGTCAGGAACGACATAAATATAAAGGATGATTGGAACAATGAATAATATCAACGATGTAATAATCTGTTCTCAATGATTGGAAATGCAATGTCATTTTGATGTATAAACATAAGTTTTTGGTGTTACATAATATTTAGATGCACGAAACACCATGATTTTAAAATAATGTTTAATTAACGAAAATCAACAAGCACCATAAACGAACGGAACAAATAATAAAAAAACAACTAAACGAAAAAAATTGATTCTAAATAAATAAGAATAAATATAATTTAGCCAAACTGGTAAATACGAAATTAAACTAATAATAAAGAATAATGATGATGTCGGTTGAGCATATCCAAGACACGAAAAAATAGCAGGTGAAATTAAACCTAAAAAAGTACTTGGTGTTTCGCATAGTCACCATAATAATAGTCCAATTATTCGAATGTTCTGAAAAAGATTTTTAGCCGGTAATGCCTTCGAAAAATGACGGGGAATTTCCGTTCCACCTTCTTTCCATCTTGATTGTTGTTTGATAAAAGCAGTAATCGTCATGGGACCAGATAATGACATTAAATATGGCGAATAAATTGTTAAAAAATCATTTTTAGTACGTAAAACATCAATCCATCCATCATCGCTAATTAATGGCGGAATATGAAAATCAACCGATTGTCAAAATTGTCGTGAATAAATCGCAAGCGTACCTGGTGGTATCATACAATCAAAGTAATTTGTTGCACCTAATTCATAATATGATGGAGCATCGGAAAGAGCAAGAAAATGCCCAAATAAACTATTTTCAGAACGAATTAATCCGGTTTGTGATGCAACAACTCCGACATTTTTAAAATTTTTCGCATAAAAATATTTTAGTGATTTTTCGACTCAGTTCTTATTCAAGACAACATCGGCATCAGCTCGGACAATATAATCTCATTTGTATTCTTGATGCGATAAAAAATGATTAACATTATCAGCAACATTTTTTTTACCTCAGTCACCACGTCGCACGACAATACAATTATGGGTTTTTGCAAATTCATCGACTTCATGTTGATGTTCTGGTTTTTTTGAATCATCAAGAATGTAATAATCAATATTCGGATAAGTTTGTTGAATAGTTTGCGATAATGCAACTGGACAAAAGTCATCACAACACGGAGAGATAAATGCAACTTTCGGTAATTGGTCAGGAAAATTAGTTTCTTCACTAATTTTAATCATTTTATTGATTCGTTTTTTACGGAAAAAAAATGAAGTAAATGTTAATACTGTTTGTGTGACAAATTTATAATATCCCGCACAAACTAAAACGGTTAAAATAATAATAAAACATTGAACAGTGATCGGAGAAAATGATTGATATGTAGTTGGTCAAATTGCGATAACACCAAAATAAACAGTTAATCCAATAAGCACCAATGTAATCAAAAGAAAAATAATAATAAACGTTCGTTTTAATAACGATAAATTAGATTTTAACGAAAACGGATTCATATCATAATTATTATATAAAATTACATATTATCATATATAATTAATACATGCGCTTCATTAAACGATTCGGAATTATGGTTGGGTTAATCATTGCCGTTACTTTTGCATCATTGGGTTTAACCCAATGTTCAAACTATGATCCATCAAACTATATTGGAAACAATACGGGAACTGATTGAGATGGATATAAAAGTGGAAATTTATCCGTTAATGATGCCGGAACGATTACTGGTAATAACAACTATACTGCGGAAAATTTAGTTATTCCCCACCAAATTCGCACGGCTGATGGTAAAGTCATTAAATTAAAAGAAATTGGTGGCAGTGCTTTTCTAAATAAAACATCATTAACTGGTACGATTCATTTTCCCAATACCTTAGAACTGATTGGTGGTAGTGCATTTTTAAATTGCACTGGTCTTCGGGGTGATTTAATTATTCCGGATAGTGTTTTATTTATCGGTGGTAGTGCATTTGCCAATTGCAGCGGTTTTAATCAAGCATTAAAAATTTATGGTGATAGCATTCCGACAATCGGTAGTAGTGCTTTTTCGGGATGTAGTGGTTTTACGAAAATTGTTTTCATTGACTGAAACGTTCTACCCGACTGAACAACTGTTCAAATTTTTAATGGATTTAAAAACGATGAAAATAATCCTGGTGTTTTTTACACGCAAAATGGATTAGCCCCAGCTAATACCATTTTAAACAAATTAAAAACCCTTTATGGATTACCGGAAAATTGATACACAACGAGCAATTAATATTTTAATAAAATATTATAATATAAGTATACAATGTCAAGTGTCATTAAAGCAAAGACTAATCGTGTGGCAGTTGAAACACCAATTGCTAATTTATCAACCAATCGTGTCTTAACCACCAACGAAAAGCAAATTGAACACCGCATTAAACTGGTTTATTGCTTGAATTTTGTCTTTGCTTATGTGTTAACCCCGTTATTCATTTTGTTCACATTTAATGCGCAAATTAATCACGGAACATTAATTTTCAACCACGGCAATGGTTCGGAATTTTTACTTGGAGCAGCATTTTATATATTATTTTTTTGTTCCTTATTATGAACCATTAGTATCATTTATGGGGCGATATTACGCAAAAAATATTATAGCTATACTGTAACCCAAACCTTACAAATTTTACCATTACTAATTAGTTTTGCCGTACTAATTGCTTTGTGATTCATTAACATCTTCGTTTATCTAGTTGCTGATTCATCAATTTTCTTTAATATTAGCGAAGGCACAGTTGTTGGTGTAACGGCCTTATGATCATGAGGAATCGGTTTTGCACTCGGTTTAATTTTTGTCGGATTAGGTTTAAGCATTTGAAACATCGTTAATTATTATAAAGTTAACAAACAATTTAAAAAACAATAATGAATGATGCCGCAATTTTCGATGTTGTCATTGTCGGTGGCGGGCCAATCGGCATCTACGGCTGTTATTTAGCTGCAATTAAGGGATTAAAGCCTTGTTTAATTGAAGCGAGTGATACATTAGGTGGACAACCAAGTGTTTTATATCCGCAAAAATATATTTATGATTTTCCGTATTTTGCTAAAATCAAAGCCCATGATTTAATTGCTGGACTTTATCAGCAATTACTAACGCAAAAAGATAAGATCGTCATTAAAACTAATTGTGAAGTTGTTAATTATGCATTTAATGACGCAATTTATACCTTAACTTTAAACAATCAAACAACAATTGCAACAAAAAACATTATCATTGCCAGTGGAACTGGTAAGTTTAATCCGAATAAATTAAGCATTAGTTTTCCGGAAAAAATCAATCAGCACTTACATTACTTTGTCGCTGACATTAATTTTTTTAAAAATAAAAAAGTTGTCATTTGTGGCGGTGGCGATAGTGCAGTTGATTGGGCAAATGAATTAAAGGAAAAACAAATTACGGATCATGTTACAATCATTCATCGCCGTGATCAATTTCGTGCCAATGGCGAAAATGTGGAACGTTTAACAAAGAACCGTGTTAATCTTGTCCTTAATCAACAAATTGCTGCCATTAATGAACAAGCGATCGTTACCGATCAAAACCAAACCATTCCTTATGATGAAATTATTGTGCAATATGGTCAAGCCATTGATTTAAACAATTTAGGTTTTATACCGACAATTAAGTTCGATCAATTAAAGAAAATTCAAGTCGATCAATCAATGCATACTAATCTACCAAACATTTATGCATGCGGTAATGCTTGTAATTATCCCAATAAACCTGGCACAATTATTCCGGGTATGGGTGAAATTGCGGTGGCGATTAATAGTATTATTAATAGTTTAAAAAAATACTAACTAATTTTAATGTATTTATGTTTATTAATTCCCGCAATTAATTGCTCATCAATTCGATCATAATTATTTTTAGCAAAGAATTCGGATTTAGAAATCGTTGTTCGATAGATTGTGCGGAAATTAATAAATCAAATTAAGGTTAAAACGACAACGAAAAATAAAACAAATAAGCTTGCACAAATACATAGATAAGTAATAATTAACGGGAGAACTAAATTAATCGAATTAGTGACAATCAATAATAAAAATAATGCTGATACTAAGCCGAATGCATGAACAAAGTAATGAAAAATAAATGATCGCGCTTCACTAAATGCGAGAAATTTAATTTGTCATAACTGATAACTCTTATATTTAAATTGTTTGTTATTAATAATCCCGACAAAATGAAATAAAAATAAAACAGCGATCACAAAAAATGTCATGACCAATACCAAGTTTTCGTTAAAAACCGCAAACGGAATTAACACTAACCAAGTTGAACAAACAAGCACCAATAATAACACACCGAGCGCAATCGTTAATAATGATGATCAATTTAAACGCAATAAGCCATATAAACACAAGAAACCAAAGATAATATAAAGCATTGATTGGGTCGACATGATTGGTGTATAAACACCTTTACTATTTAACGGTGTGATCCCGTTTAAAATGACTAAAGAAGAAATTAATAAAGCAAGCATGATCACTCCAATCCCTAAATAATATTTAATGTTAGCTTTAAATGTTTGATTAAAAATTACGCTTTCTCATTTTTTCGTTTTATGGTAAGCAACATCATACTCATAATAAATTGCTTGTTTTTCCGCATCAATTTGTTCAGCTGATTTGTGTTCATCTTGTTTAACTTTAAAAGTATTATTAACGTTTTTATAGAACAATCAAGTTTTTTTATTCCGGAAATAATGATTATTAAAGAATAATCAGGTACTAAAAAATCAGATTACACAGCCAATAAATGAAACAATCGCTGATACAAGCAGCATTAAACAAAACTCATAAATTGCTAATGGACCGAAGTAAATTCCCACTAATCCGCAAATTAAAGCCACAATGTGTAAATCAATCACTTGGTTTAAACTATCAATTGTGCCAATTTTAACCGAAGAATCAGCGGTCATATTTTGCAATAAACAATTTTTATGAATCCGTTCGGAAATAGCAAGATAACAAAACGCAAATAAGAACGAACCGACAATTAAACCCATTAGTAATCCAAATGAGAATAAGTGGGCGGTATAAATAAAGAAAAATAATGCCAGCACATTAATCAGCAATAACGCGAATGAGGCGAAAATACCCGAAACACGGTAGCGATGAATGAAGTATGCACAAATCGCTAAAAAGAAAAGAATGTAGCTAATAATTGCACAAATTAATGGATCAACTAAACCAAAAAGACCATTGTTAAATGATGGACCAACTTTTCATAAACTATTAATTGATTTAGTTTCATTAACTTGATAATAGTTTTTAAAACATTGTACAATCCCGCCAAACGGTTCAACAGTGGTTGATCCTTTTAAACCATTAGTTGCAATTTTAATTGGATAAACAAAGTTATAAGTATTATTTAAGGCATTAATCAATTGTTGAGCACCATAACTTGATTTAGCATCAATTTGAATTCATTTACCCCGGTTTTCTGCATCCGATTTAGCATTACTATCAGCGGGATTCGCAATCGGAAAGTATGTTGAATAATTTGTACTATTAATATAACCAACAACATATGGATCCATTCATGCATACGCGGTTGTTCCGGTTTCGGATGAAGTCGGAAACGTTAAACTTCCGTCATTATTGATCCCGTAATTTTTGACATCGATTAAACGATAAAAATAATTATTACAGAATTTCACGATATCATTTTCATATCATTGGTTATAATTTTGATTTGATGAATCAAAATTACCAGGATCAGCTAAGAAATCGGTATTTTTTCGTAAATTACCTTTAATTGATCCACCGGTGAATAAGAAATCATTCGTAAATACAGTTGTCGAATTAATCACATTGTTTGCTCATTCTTTTTCGCTTGATGTTAAATATTTTCAAGCGTCATTAAACTCATTGCGATTTTTAATTGTTGGATCCGATTCGGAAATATAATGGGCCGAGGTCGCTTGTAAAATATAGTGCATACGACTAATTAATGTTTCTTGATCACGGATAATATAAATTTGTTGTTTACCATTATTATTCGTAACCGGTGTTTCTTCTCCGTCCGCACTTGTTTCTGGTTCAGTGAATGCTTTTTCTAAATAATCATGCCATTGGCTAGTTGTAATTTGTTGTGTTGATGAATCTGGCGTTTTAATTACAACGCTGGTTTTATTACTTTGAACATATAAATCTAGTTTGGGGTTAACAAATAATTCTTCAGCAGAAACATAGCTTGTATAACCTTTATTTCATGGTGCCGATGCAGGACCGCCGGTTCGAGCAACATCACCATCAATAATAAAGGTAATACGATTCGAATTAACAGTGGCAAAATAAGAATTTAATCCTGGTAAATCAACTAGCTTAGGATCAGTCGGGACGATCCCGTTATCATTAACATCATAAACTTTATTTAACGGAATAACCACATCAAGATATGCTAATTGCCGATCATAATCATATCCAGCAATTTTCACCGTATTATAAGTTTCAATTTTTTGTGATTCAAGATAATTACTAAGGGCATTAGCTGTTAGTTGGGTATTTTCGGCAATTTCATCAAGTGAATCAGGATTACGCGCATCGTCATCATTGAATGGATCAGAGCTTTTATGCGATGTATCTAAAGCAATCCGGACTTGATAACTTGCTCCGAATTGTGATCCAAGTGTTGTGTTTTTGCTCACATAAACTAAAGATAATACCGTGCCGGTAATGATCATTGCAATGACTAAAAAAATAAAACCAAAACAAAAAAATGCATTACGTTTAAATTTTTTTTGTGTTTCTTGTGATCTTTCAAGAAAATCCGGTTGATCCATTACTATATAATATATTATATATAATGAAACTAATCGTTGGATTGGGAAACTATCCAAAAAAGTACGAAAAAACGCGCCATAATGCTGGTTTTATTGCTGTTGATGCTTACTGCAAAACCCACGAAATTAACCTTAATGAAACTAAATTTAATGGGGTTTTTGCTAAATTTAAAAATGATTTTATTATCGCGAAACCACTAACATTGATGAATTTAAGCGGTATTTTTATTGAACAAATCATTAAATTTTACCAAATTGCGATTGAAGATATTCTCATTTTATGTGATGATATCTATACACCAGTTGGCCAAATTGTTTTAAAAGAAGATAGTTCATCAGGCGGCCACAATGGTTTAAATAATATTTTTGATTTGCTCCATACACAAAAAATCAAACGCATCAAAATTGGTGTTGGTATTTATCAAGAAACTACAATTTCCATTATTGATTATGTATTGCAAAATTTATCCGCAAATGATTATACAACAATCACCCAACAAATTTGTCCGTTAACGACGGCGATTATCGATGATTTTATCAATAATGTTGAATGAAAAAAAATTGTCCAAAAATATTCTAAAAAGTAATTCTTTCACCACCTTTTTTCGTTCAACCAGTGGTCGTTAATATTAGCGAATTTATCGCTTGATCATTTGTTAAATTAAATTCGATATGATGATTATATTCCGTACCAACAATATACTTTGTATATTGCTTAATTCTTGCTAAGGCATTAACGTTCGGATGGCCATAGCGTGTTCCAGTTGGATCAGATGATGAATAAAAAACAAATTGGGGGCGAATTTTGTCTAATAAGTCAAGTGATGAAGACGAACTGCTGCCGTGATGACCCATAATATACAAATCAACTGGACATTGGATAGTTGAAATAAGCAATTGTTCTTTATCACTTAAACAATCACCAGTGAGCAATACGTTATAGTTATACCAATTGATTGTAATAAATGGCGAGAGATTATTGCTATCTTGATGATTGCTCACATACCAATTTTCATCAACATCATTAATTGTTAATTGCAGTCTACCAATGCGAAAATTTAAAGTTTTTTGACAATAAATTATTTGATGATTTGGTTCAACATTAATCACATTGAGTAATGTTGCTCAACTTGATTTAGCAAAATATGTTAAACCGTACATATTAGGGAGAATTGTCCAATTAATTTGTCAATGTTGATATACATCAGTTAAAAACCCATAATGGTCATAATCGGGATGGGTAATAATTAAATAATCAATTACTTGGATGTTGTGATTGATGAAAAATTGATTAAATTCGCCGCGTTTAGCTTCATCACCACCGGCATCAACTAATATATTAACATCTTTTGTTTGAATTAATGTGCTTGAACCTTGACCAACATCAAGACAAGTAATTTTGAAATCAGCAAAAGGTTGGTCAATACAACATGAAAAAACAAAAAATAAAGGAATTGCTGCAATTAAGTTAAAAATGAACTTTACTGCCATCTATACCATATATTGCTTAAAAATGCCCAAAATTTTTAATTTTTTGCAAAAAATAGCATATTATGCTAATAATTTGACATAATTTTCAAATATGGTATATAATATAAATGTTTATATGGCTCGTGCACAAACTCGTAAATTAGCAGCAGAACGTTCAAATAGTGGTAAATGTCAATGTGGTGGAGAACATCCCGTATTACGAGTATTGTCATTCGTCGGTATTGTTTTCTTATTCATTTACTTTGTTGTATTAGTTAGTAATAATGAATTTTATACATTAGGCATTGATGGTTTATTCTTTCCTTATGCAAAATTAATTTTTTCATTGGCTGCTGTAGTTGTTTCAGCATTACTTGTTGCTAAGTTCTTTGCTTGTTATTCGAAAAGTAAATGTAACTTTTGTTTAGCAAAAGGGATTATTGTAGCTGCGGTTTTGTTGATTGCACTTTTACACTTAGGTTATTATGCAACATATGTTTCATTATTTGCTGACGCTAATACTACTACTGAGCTAAAACCAACAGGTATTAGTGAAATTGTATTAAGCTTACGTTGTTTTGCAAATGTATTATTCACTATCAACTATCTTGGATTGGCATTCGTTTCAGTTTTATTACTAAGTGCATTTAAATCATACGTTAGTCACGCTGTTTGTAATCACTGCAACTGCAAATAATTAAATTATTTCTTCGCTTTAACTGTTAAATTAATGCATTTATTGTTATTAACGATAACTGTATCTTCAATTCTTACACCACCAATACCGTTAAGATAAATACCAGGTTCAACTGTTAAAACTTCGTTATTAACCAAAACATATTCACTTTTTGGACCAACGGTTGGTAATTCATGAATATTAATGCCAACTCCATGCCCTGTTGCGTGATTAAATTGATTCTTGTATTGTGGAAATGAATCAATATAATCGCGACAAGCAGTATCAACATTACTGGCTTTTGCAGCACAAACAACACTTTTTAACCCCCGTTGTTGGGCAATTAGAACCGTATTATATAGTTTTTGTAATGATGCAGGTAGTGTACCAATTCAAAATGTGCGAGAGATATCAGAACAATAGTTGTGATAGATACAACCAATATCAACTAAAATAAATTCGCCACGTTTAATTTTCCGATTACCACTTACGCCATGGGGTAATGCGGTATTTGGCCCGGATAAGATAATCGGATCGAATGATGGGACAACATTGTATTTGTTCAAGAAAAATTTAATCAAACTGTCTTTTAAATAACGCTCTGTAACACCAACTTTGGCAATTTTACGCAAATATGCAACACCAGCCACGGCAATATCACAAGCCTTTTTAATTGCTTTAATTTCCGCTGGTGTTTTAACAATGCGTAGTTGATCACTATTAAAATTAATTACGTGCGGAAACTTTAATGGTTTAATCAAACGATCAAATTGGCTTACTGTTAATGTGTCAGCTTCAATTAAAACCGTTTGAAAGTGTTGAGTTTTGATCCATGAAGCAAATTGCGAATAACGTTCAAATAATTCAATATGGTATCCTTTGACAGTTTTTTTAATTTGTTCATAGTCTCGATGATCGACAAAAATTCGAACTTGTTGTTTTTGATTAATCACAATTATCCCAAATTCCGTATTACAATTACAAAATCAGGTGCGATTAATTTTAGCAATTAATAAAATTGCATCAGCTTTTTGCTTTTTTAAGGTGTTAGTAACGGTTTGTAATTGCAAAGTCATAATGCTTGATATACTTAGATTATATCTAAGTTAAATTAATTATTGCGATCACGAATCGGGAAAAATGTTTACTTAAATTCCCGAAATGAAATCTTAATATATCCGAATTAAAGAATTGATATAAGGAAATTTGTTTTATTTAGAATCAACAAGCAAACAAAGCGACTTAAATGGTCGGGAAGACAGGATTCGAACCTGCGACCCCTTGGTCCCAAACCAAGTGCTCTACCAAGCTAAGCTACTTCCCGATACTTTTATTATAAATTATTTAATTATTCAATAAGTAATTTAGTGCCATTACCGTTAATGATAATGATGCAAGTGGAAAGAAGGTTTGATCATTGACGTAGAATTTTGGATGATGTGCACTAAAACATTCGCGGTTTGGTTCTTTTGCACCGACATAATAGAAAACAGATGGTACGGCTTGGGAGATATAAGCAAAATCTTCCCCACCTAATCCAGCATGCTCTTCTTCAATTAAATTCGCTTTACCAATTAATGGTGATAATGTATCAAGTAATAAATCGCACATGAGCGGATCATTATAAACTGGTGGATATGATCATAAATAGTCAAATTTAAATGTTGCACCGTTTGTTTTACAAATGCTCGCTAATAAATTTTTAAATTTGTTATACATTGATTTACGAATATCTTCATCAATACATCGTAATGTACCAGATAGTTTTACCACTTTCGGAATGGTATTAATATCCGTTGAAGATGATTGAAATGTACCGAAGGTAATCAATGCTGGACGAGTGGTAGTAATTTGCCGAGCAATAATCGTTTGAGCAGCAGCGATAAATTGCGCACCAAGACTAATTACATCAACCGTTTGATCAGGCACACCAGCATCACCACCTGGTCCATGAATTTCAACATTAAAATCATCCGGACAACCTGAACTAATTTCCCGACGGTAATTAATTGTGTTAATCGGATTATTTGAAACATGCAATCCGATCGCAGCATCAACATTCGGATTTTTTAAGATTCCAGCTTTAATCATTGGTAAAGCCCCACCGATGCCACATTCTTCACTCGGTTGGAACATGAATTTAATAATTCCGCTAAATTGATCTTTTAATTCATTTAAAATTGCGGCAACACCAAGTAAATTTGCCGTATGACAATCATGACCACATGCATGCATCTTACCAGGAATTTTCGATTTATATGGTACATCGGTTTCTTCGGTTAATGGTAATGCATCCATATCCGCTCGTAATAAAAGACATTTGCCTTTGCCGGGTTTTTGTCCTTTAATTGTGGCAATAATCCCAATTTTTTTAATTAATTGAAACGGAATTTTTAATTTATTTAATTCACGTTGAATTAATTTTGACGTTTCAACTTCTTCTCACCCGAGTTCGGGATGCATATGAATTTGATGACGAATTTCAACCATTAAATCATAGTATTTTTTACTTAATGTTTTAACTTTTTCTAATAATGCTGAACTAATCATTTTTCCCTCCTTGATTATGCAAATAGTTTAATGTTGTTAAAGCTAAAGCAACCGTACCATAATTAAAAAATGCTTGATCGGTAGTGCTGGCGCTTTTCGTTTTGCTAGTTTTACTTACGGCTTTAATACCAGTGGAAAAACCAAATGCCGGAATATTATTAGCAAAAAAAGCAAAATCATTTGTTTGTAATTCATTAAGCCGGTGATTAATGTTTTGCGATTTAACAATTTGCTTGAGATTATTTTCAACGAATGGCAGTAGCTTTTTATCATTGCAGCAAATATTAGAAACCGGTGTATAAGTGATTGTACACTTTGCATCATTCATTGTACATATTTCATTAGCAATTTTGGCAATTTCCGTTTTGATAAATGCTTGTGTTTTTGGGTCGGTTGTTCGTGCAACACCATATAAATCGGCAGTGTCAGCGATTATATTTGTGGCACTGCCAGCGGTAATTTTTGTTATGGAAACAATTCGGGGAATAAATGGGTTGATTTTTCGTGAGACAATTGCGTGTAATGAATTAATCAATTGGGCAGCAATATAAACTGCATCAACGGTTGAGTGTGGTGTTGAAGCGTGGCCACCTTTACCGATAATTTTAATCGCAAAATGATCATTTGATCCCGCAAAATAGTTCGGACTGATATTAAATGTTCCCGTTGGTAAATTACCTGCAGGAAAAGTGGTAAAAACTGCATTAACATTCGGATTTTTTAATACATTAGTATTAAGCAGTTTACTTGATTGACTAGTAATGGGATCAAATTGAAATAACAATTTAACCGTTCCGGAAAATTGTTTTTTACAATGTTTTAAAATTAAGCAAGTCGCAAATAAATTAACTAGTTCAAGTGCTGGTGCGGAACTATTTGGATTAAACGTACCACGTAATAACGTTACTTTTTTAGTTGCGGTATTTTGTTCACCGTTGATTGTTGCAAGAATACCAATTTGGTTAATAACCGTAAAATTAATTTTTAGTGTTTGCAATGTCGTTTGAATAAACTTACTTGTTGCAGCAAAATTAGCCGCTAAATTTTGTTGTAATGATTTTGTAAATTGATTAATTTGTTTACTATATAATTGGGTAATTTTTTTAAGTTCAATCGGCGTAATTTCCATATTTTAATTATAACTCATCGTATCGGTCAGGATGATTACGGAATTCGCTCGCTCATGCTTGCACTTGATCCGGCGTTGGTTTTGTACCTCATGCATCATTTCATTGGTATGGTTCGGGTAATTCTTCTTCACCATATTTAATCACATAATATTTATATTGATATGCATGATAATCGTAAGCGTTATAAATATGGTTGCTAATTTTTCAATCAAATGCATTTAATCTTGCCGAAACATTGAATGCCGTTTGGTTTGGTTCAAGATACGATAAAATCATTTTGCTTTGTTCTCGTGCAAACCAAGGAATTGAATAAGCAGTTTTAAAGATATAAGCATATTCGGCTTGGGCATTTGCGACTAATCGGGCCTTTTCATCCGTGAAAAAAGCGGTTTGAGCTAATTTGTTCATTGTTTCTAATGTATCACGTTTTAATTCATCAAATGCTTTGGTATAGCCGCTAGTGAATCAATCCGGTTGGCTTGTATTAGGAAAATTATAATCTAATTTTCAATCATCAGTTCCGGGCGTACCAGATGCTTTAAAGACATTTTTTAAACCAGATTGGTAATCAGTTCAATCGCCTTCCCAACCAACAACAGTTCTTAATGAACTATCAATATCAGGATAACCATTAGTTCAACCGGTTTCTAAACCAGTTAGCGCATCACCTTGATAATATCAGTACAAATAATATCGATCATGGTTTGGTGCTACTAAACCTTTAAATTTTAATCGGACATGGTTTTTATCGCTGTTCGCATTGAAATAATAGAAAGTGTCGTTATAAGCGGGATTGAAAGTTGTATCAGCGTTAGGATCTAATCCATACGGAATTTCGACTGTATCAGTAATCCCCACACCGGTTAATTGAATATTAACATATTCACCTAAGTCAATTTTTAATAATTCAGGGTTCCAATTATCATCGGTAATAACAACATTCGCTTTGGCGTGATTTTTAATATTATCTTGTAATGCGGTTGGTACATCACTAAATCATTTTCAAACATCATTTTCAAAATTACCAAAGGCATTAAGAATAAAGAATGGATTAGTATAAAAAGCATCGTGACCTAAATCAATTTGATCAGCCATATAAGCAATTTGTGCTGCACTATAACCAAGGGATAATGCTGAGTTAATTTTACTATATTCAGCAATACAAACTTCTTTAATGTAATCAAAATATGGCATTCCGTATTCATCAGCGATTAAATTGGTACTAACGATCGTGTTTGATAAGACACTTGAAGTACCATTATTTGGATCGAATTTTAAACCGTCACCTAATGAATATTTTGTGGCAACAAATGAACGTTTAAGATTACTTGCCATATAAATTCGTGCTGATCGTAATGCCGCCGCTCGATTGGCTTTACCTAATTTTTCTTTTGGTTGAAATAAACCAGTAATCGTTGCTCCATCATCATCAATGATTAAATCGTTACCAGATTCGTCAAGTACGTTATATTCGGAGTTTGGAATTCCTGCACCGTGTGGTCAAAATGAGAATTCAATTCAACTATTTCTTGAATCAGTGATTTCCGATTTATGGATTCCAGAAAAAATTGGATCATTAATATCGTCACCCACTAATTTTTGTCACGAAGCTTGATCAGTTGTATTTAATTCAACGTGATTTACATCACCGGCATAAAATAAACTAACCGCTTTACTTTTATTATTGTTATCATTAACAAAGATGACTTTTTTCACATCCATTGTTGCATATCCTCAAAATGCCGGATTAGCTTCTAAAATCATTACCGAAGCAGTAATTTTTTTTGGTAAATAAGCACCACAATATAAAACATCAGTATATTCCGAATAATTTTGGAAGGCAGTCGCTAAATTATTTGCATCAATTCCTTTATCCGCAATCGGGAAAAAGCCTTCGGCAAACGATAAAAAGTTCAAACTGTTCATCTCTTTCGCTAAATAGATTTTTAAAATGTAATCTTGATTATTTCAACCCATAATGGCTGGCCCGGTGGTACCACCAGCATTAAAATGTAAAGTATGATTATTACCGACAGTTGCGGTTCAATCAGCAAATAATTGATCGATATAAGGACCATACAGTGGCACATTTCGTTTATCAAATCCGCCGGCTTGATAAATTACTTCGTATGATAAATGTTCGGTATTATCGATTGATTCAACCGTTCAAGTATAACCGTTATATGTGTATTTCTCACAAGCATCATCTTCCGATTCAGGATCAGTTTTAATTAAATAAAAATCCCCATTTTGTAAGATATCATTTGCGACATCAATAATGAATTGATAGCTTTTAATATAGCTTTGTAAAGCACCAATTGATTGAACGTTACTGTTTTTTCAAGCGGATGTAAAAGTATTTGTATGGGGAACTTGCGGATTTAATAAATATTTGATCGTATTAATGTAGTTTGATGGTAAAATTTCATCATATGTTTTACCGTGGTGATCAACTCAATATGTGTTTTTTCGTAAGGTAAATGTTCAAACTTTATCATTACTATTTCAATTTCATCCCGTTAAATCTTCCGTTGCGGGATTTAAACTTGGATTGGAAGGGTAATAAGGTCCATCTTCAGCAATTCCACCTTGATAATTACCAAAACGATCCATATAAACTAATGGTAAAGATGTGTTATCCACAACTGTTGATGTTTGGACTGTTTCGACCATCCCTAAATTTCATGAGTCAACTGGATCATGAAAAGTGGTCGCATAGACTGATGGATCAGTTTTTCTGCCCATCAAATCAATTCCGCACGATGTGTTAAACGGAATCACCAAAAGCAACAATGGTGCAATAAATAATAGTTTGGTTAATGATTTAAGTTTAAATTTCATATTTTATTTCTTTTCCTTTCTGTTTTAGTGTTTTGTATTCATTTTGATTCAAATAAGCGACATGGTCGTTATTAAAGCGATAGTACTTTGGTGGATCAGTATGGTAATCAAAGTAATTTTTTGCCGTTCCATTTTGTGATTCACTTAATCATTTGCCATCAAGTTTAATTTCCGGAATTGCTTTTAATAATTGTTTTGTATATGGATGAAGTGGATTTTGGAAAATATCTTCTGTTTTGCCTGATTCAACAATGACACCGTGATAAATTACCACAATTCGATCCGAAATATATTTAACGGCATTAAGATCATGGGTAATAAATAAACAAGCAAATTGCATTTGTTTTTTTAATTTATTAAATAAATTTAAAATTTGGCCTCGAATTGACATATCTAATGCACTAATTGGTTCATCCGCAATAATTAGTTTTGGTTGTAATGCGATTGCTCGCGTAATCCCAATTCTTTGTTTTTGTCCACCCGAAAATTGGTGCGGATATCGGGCAAGGTATTCTGGTAATATACCAGTTTTATGAATTAATGAATCAATGTAAATTTTTAATAATTCATCTTTCGCTGGATCACGATGATTTTTTGTAATGAATTTTTTTCTTGTGACAAAATTATCATATAAGAATGGATAATTTTTAATTCCTTCACAAATAATTTCATAAACTGTTAAATGTTGATTCAATGAATTTGAAGGATCTTGGAAAATCATTTGAATTTGTTGATGTAAATAATGATGCATTTTATGACTAATATGCACGCTTGGACACAACTCATTTTTAACAAAATTATTTAATTCATATGGTTGGAATTCATCAGCAACTTGAGTGCTAAATTGATCATAATAACTAGTAATTTTTTTCAATCCGCTATCCGCTCGATAAAGTTTAATTAATTGTAAAACTCGTAAATGGTTTGGTTTAACGAACGTTGATTTAAACAATTCGCAATCGCTAAAAAGAACATTGAATGCGTGTGCATATTTATTCAGCTGTGGTTTGCATGTTGCGCTAGTTAAATTATTTTTAGCAATATTACTGTTTGAAATTACGACTAATGCTTTTAACTTTTCTGCCCCATTAACAAAACGTAATCAAGTTGATTTGATAAATGTTAAAACATGAGCCGGAACTTTATTACCAGCTTGTCAATATTCTTCAAAATACGAGAATGCTGCTGATACGTCGTCATATAGTGTGAATGTTTTTTTATTAATATTATTAATAATTGCGAATAATTTTTTCGGTTTATCAAATGATTGGAAGGCGAGATATAGACTACTTTTAATGATTTGCATTTGATTAAAAATTTGTTTTGTCACTTTTGCCATATTTAATTGTTTACCATATACCAATTGATCATCGAAATAAATGTGACCACTTTTTAATCCCATGATTCCAGCTAGTGTTCGACCAATTGTTGTTTTACCACTACCAGATTCACCAACTAATCCAACAATTTCACCGGGTTTAATCGTAAATGATACGTTTTTTACCGCATTAAAATATTTCGCTCCAACTTTATAACTAATATGTAGGTTTTTAATTTTAACTAAATTACTCATTTTTAATTCCTTTCTTTAACAATAAAATTTGATTAGGAATTTTAATTTTTGGTGCTCTTTTATCAAGTAATCATGTTCGAGCATAATGGGTTGGCGAAACCGCAAACAACGGCGGATTAAATTTAAAGTCGATCGCTAATGCATATTCATTTCGTTTCGCAAACGGATCACCAGAAATTACTTCGTTTAATGATGGCGGATTACCTTTAATTGTATATAATTCAGTATGTTTTTCGGTTAATTGTGGTAATGATGATAATAAAGCTCAAGTATAAGGGTGACGCGGATCAGCAAAAATTTCTCGACAAGTTCCATATTCAACAATGTTACCGTTATACATTACCGCTACTCGGTCAGCAATGTTCGCAACCAAACTTAAATCGTGAGTAATGAAGATTAAGGTGAAATTTAATTGATCTTTTAATTTCATAATTAATGATAAAATTTGTTTTTGAATTGTCACATCAAGCGCAGTTGTTGGTTCATCAGCAACTAAAACGTTTGGTTTTGCAGCTAGGACAATCGCGATTACAATTCTTTGTTTTTGACCACCAGAAAAAGCGATCGGTTGTTTAGAAAATGCTTTTTCTGGATCAACAATCCCAACTTTGTCTAATAGATCGATCGCGATTTTTTTAGCTTGTTCGTGCGGTACACATTGATGTAATTTAATTACATCGCATAATTGCGTTCCGACTGTTAATAATGGATTTAATGAAGTCATTGGGTCTTGGAAGATATTACCAATTACCCCACCTCGAAAAGCCTGTAAATATTGATGCGCTTCGCTTTTTTCTTTTCAGGTATATTTTGTTTGTAGTAATTGTAATTGTTGGCTTAATGCTAAACGTGTTGCACTATCGGTTGTTGCAATAATTGTTTTTTTAAGCTGATTAATAAATGCTTTTTTGTTCGCGTGTTCAAGGGTTTTGTAGTGCAATTGTAATAAATCAAATTTTCATTGACCTTTAATACATTTCGGCATTGTACCAAAGTAAGTGATTGAACCGTTACTTGCATAACCGTTGGCTTCATTTAAATTTGTTAACATTCGCGTTAAAACCGTTTTTCCGCTCCCAGATTCACCAACAATTGCTAATGTTTCATTTTGATAAATATCAAAATCAATATTTTTTATGGCGGTTAAAAATTGTTTTTTAACTAAGAATGTTACTGATAAATTTTTAATACTAATAATTGTTTTTTTCATCTTAACGATTGCTCCTTACATTTAGGGTATCAGCAACAATTTTGGCAATCAAGAAGAAAATAAATCCAACCGCAATAATCATTGTAACTGGTGCAATAACCAATGATGGATATAATGCATAATACGATGTATCACCAACAATTTTTTTCAAAATAAATCCAAGTGATGTCACATGACTACCATCGACAAAGCCAATATTTAAGAAGTTAATGAATGCATCCATTGATATCGCACTCGGAATACTAAATGCGATTGCTTGAACAATAATTGGCAGAATTGTCGGGAAAATATTTTTCGTAATAATTTTCGCGTGAGATGAACCCAATACACGTGAAGCAATATTAAATTCATAATTTTTACAGAACATAATTTGATTTCGCACCATGTAAGCAAAACCAATTCATGACTGAAGTGAAATCGCAAAAACGATTGGTCAGAAATTTGGTTCGGTAATTAAAATAACAATTGTGGTCATAATAAATGTTGGTAGCATCATTAAAATGTTGGTAATTTGCATTAATAAAATATCCGATTTGTGGAAATATCCCCAAATAAAACCAATTAAAATACCTAAACCGATTTCAATCAGTGTAATTACTAATGCAAATCATAATGTTGTATTTAACCCAGCTCAACATTCAATTCAGAAATCTTCGCCTTCTGGTCCTAATCCAAATCAATGATTTCAACTTGGATCGGCTGGTAAATAAGAAGGTCGTAATGTTGGATTCGGAATTGGTTCGTGACCAAGCGGAACAAAAATCGCCATTAAAACAATGATTACTAATAGTAATAAACCAGTGTCAAACACCCAGTTATGAATCAATTTATTCCAAACATCTTTGAAATACGAAGATTCTTTAATGACGGAATTACTTTTGGTATTTTTTGTCACTTTATATCGGTGAAATAATTTCGTCGGTAATTTTGTAAATGTAACATTTGTTTCTTGTTCGAATTTTTTTGTCATTTCGTTATTAATCATCATCAACCTCCTTATTTTAGCACCAATCTTTTATCAAGTAATGCCGCAATAATATCCGCAATAATTTTACTAAAAATGGTAAATGTCGCAACTAATGTCGCATATCCCATCACAAAATAAATGTCTTTTTTATTGTCCGAAAATGCATCATTGATATATTTACCCATTCCCGGAATACCCCATTGATTCTCCGTTAAAATCGAAGCACCGAATAAAGCGATAATTAAATCAAGTGGAATATCTCGAATAATTTTTACCCCTGCAACTCGGAAAATATATTTATAAAATATTTTGCTATTACTTAATCCACATGCTTGGTAAAATCGCACATATTCGTTTGACATTTCGTCAAAAACAAATCTTCGTGTTCGAATCACAATAGCTGGGAAAATCATGATCACAATCGCAACAACTGGTCAAAATCGCGATCAGAATGAACCAAGTTCATATGTTCCACTCATACCATTCATTGTCGAATAAACAAATACAACTAATACAACAATTAATGACGGAACAACAACCAAGAAATTACTAAATGATGTAATGATAACATCGCCTTTTTTATTTTTATGTTGAGCGGAAAAGATTCCTAATGGGACACCGATTAAGTAAGCAAAAATTGTCGCAATTCCACCGATTGCTAATGATGTCGGCATGGCTGTAGCAAAAATATTACCTAAATCCGCTCCTGCCACTGCCCCAAAATTTGATGTACAAGTTTTTTCAAAATAGATTAAAGTGAATTTACCATCAATTACTTTTGGAAAGAACGGAATGATATTATACAGGTAATGGAAAGCTTGGCCAACCACTGATCCATTCAAATGATAACGTTCTAATTCCATTTGTGTTTGTTCAGCAACTTCCGCTGGTGATAATCCTTGTTTTGATAATGGCGCAAATTGGATATCCGACACACATGATCGAATAACAATAAAGAAAATGAAAACAGCAAATAAAACTAATAGATAACCAAACACTACTCGTTTGATGATAAAACCTAACAATTCGTGTTTGTTAAAATATCCATTAATTTTTTTGAAAAATAAAATGATATTGATCCAAAAAATTTGGTATCATTTCGGTGGTTCATAAATCGTTGCATTCGCTTGATTTTTTAGGAGGTTTGAATTGTTGTTCATATGCTTGTTTTTTGTTTCATATCAAAATGTTTCAATCGATTTCACCTGATTGTTTACATTTAGATATGATTAAAAAACAAAGAGGCGAATTACTTACGGCTCTTGCGCTTGCGGTTAATGGTGATTAATGTTTTTGACATCATGATTAAAAGTATTATACAACATTTTTTTTAAAAATGCAAAATATTTTAAAATTAAAGCGGTAAATCTTTATTTTTAAATAGGAAACTGCCACCAATAAATCCACCAATTGGAACTAAAATTAAGACAATATAAGCGCAAATTACGACCCATTGATCGGAAGAAACAAAATCAACACCGCTACCTCCAGGACCTGGTTGAACACCTAAAATATAACCAAAAATACCGTTACCAATTAGTGATTGCAACGAAATATATTTTAAAAATTCAAACGGATTTTCACCAGCTGCATAAAGTGAATTTGTTACGTAATGAACAAAATAAGTCATGAAGAAATAAAAACAAATTCCTAATGCGCAAGCAAAATAGTATTTACTTAAATTAAAATAGCAACTAAATAAAAAACAAATTGCTGCTAGGGATAAAAAATATAAATAATTCAGTAGATAAACCGCTAACACTTGGCCAAATAAGCTATAATTTCCATTAAAAATTAAATGCAAAAACATTTGGATTGTAAACATCACGAATAGAATGCTTGCCAAATAAAGGATAGCTGTATTCGTTACCGTTGTTCGCTTAATTGGTGCGGAAAGCGTATAAGCCATTGAACCACGATCAACTTGGGCACAAAGAATATTATTCGTGGCAAAAACAATAAAACAAATATAAAGGATCGTAGTAATAATCATTTGATTGATGATTGAAAATTCAATGTAATAAGTGGCATTAATTGGCAATGATACACCAAGTGCTGAAAAAGCATTTTTCGAAATTACTGGTGCTAAAACGGTTAATGCCCAGATGAATAAGCCCATAATTAAACAAACTTTTAAATTCGCAAAAAAATATGATTTATATAATGTGAAATTAAAAATTTGTAAACGGTCGGCTTGTTTTGGCGCGGATAGTTTAACGGCTTTAGTTATATTTGGATTAAGTTTAATTTGTTTTTTATTAGCGGCCATTATTAATATTATACTACACTATGTGTAGTATTTTTTAACATTTTCAAGAAGTGTGCATGTAAAGTTGGCTTAATTTCGGTAATAAATTTAATCGAAAAATTCTGTAAAATATTCATAAACTGATTAATGTTTTTATTCGCGATTTGCACAATCACTTGAATTGAATGCGCATCTTTCGTTGCATTAATCAATAATTTTTTAGCTGTTTTAACAAAACTATCGACATCTTCCGTTTTGGCAAATCCAATCCGATATTTCTTTGTATCACTGAAACGAATTGAGTTTAATGCAACACGATCAATAATTTTACCTTCGTTTAAAAAAATAACATTATTACATACACGCTCAGCTTCAAGAAAAATATGGGTCGAAAAAATAATTGTTTTGCCTAATGCTTTTTGTTCAAGTAATAAATTGACAAATGCATCACGCATCAATGGATCGAGTCCAGTTGTTGGTTCATCAAAAATTAAAATATCTTTATTTTTAATAAAAGAAGCAATGATCGCAGTTTTTTGTTTCATGCCTTTACTCATTGTTTTTAATCGTGCATCAATATCTAAATTTAATATCTTAATTAATTCTTTCGTTCGATAATGTTTCTTTACCCCTTCTAATTCCGCAACATGGTTTAAAAATGCCGTACCAGTACTTGCTGGGGGAAAACCAATTTCGCCCGGAATATAAGCGATGCGTTCTTTTAATTTAGCCGCATCTTTTCATGCATCTAAATTGTCAATGGTAATACTACCGGTTCGGGGTTTACAAAAACCCATTAAATGCCGAATTAATGTTGATTTACCTGCCCCATTAATCCCAATGATGCCTAAACATTCACCTTTAGCAATTGATAAATTAATATCAAAGATTCCCGAACGATCTTGATATTTTTTCGTTAAATTTTTAATATCAATATATGCCATTAACTACGATCACCTTTCTTATAAAAATGCATAAAGTGATCTTCTAATGTATAAACATCTTCGCTAAAAAACTTAATTGGTGTAGTTGCTAATAAACGAATAAACTGATTGATGTTATTATCTTCAATAATAACACGCACTTGTAATTTGTCGGGTTCTTTTAATTGGTAGTTTAATTTATGACTAACAAATTCATCATAACCAGCTTTAGTTAAAAATTCAAGTTTATAAATTTTTTGGGGACGAATTTTAATTTCCTTCATATCAATTGAAGAAACAATTCGCCCTTGCTTAATAATCGAAACTTGATCACATAATGCTTCAACTTCATGATAAATGTGTGTCGATAATAAAACAGTCTTTCCTTGTTTTTTTATTCCTAAAATGTAATTAATGAAGATTTCTTGCATTAGTGGATCAAGACCAGAAGTCGGTTCATCTAATATATAAACATCAGGATTATGCATAAATGCCGAAACTACCGCTAATTTCCGCTTATTTCCTAAGGACATTTCTTTAATAACTTGGCGCGTGTTCAATTTAAATAGTTTAATTAAATGCGCACGGCAACGATCATCACGGACATTGCGTAATCCAGAAATAAAATCGAGGTATTGCTTGCCGGTTAATTTTGGTGGAAAGTTAATTTCACCTGGTAAATATCCAACATGATCAAATAAAATGTTTTGATTATTTCAAACATTAATTCCGTTAATGCTGATTTTTTGGACATCTTTTCCTTTTTGAAAACCGATAATGTGCCGAATAGTGGTTGTTTTACCCGCACCATTCGGACCTAAAAATCCATATACTGTTCCTTTTTTAACTTGTAAATTTACCCCAAAAATACCGCGATTAAATCCATAGTCTTTTGTTAAATCTTCGACCTTTATGACAAAATTTTTTTGTTGTGCTAACTGACGATTAGTGGTCATAAATTACTTATACATATTATATATGTAAATTAACGACATTAACATAATTTATTTTATTTGTTAAATTAAATGCGTTTTTTATTAAATTTGCGAGCAACCGTTTCAATCGCCATAACCAAACGAATTTCGATAAACTCTTCACTTGGCCGTAATAGTTTATGTTTGAATTGGCGTTTTAAGGTGATCACAGCATCTAAAACCAATAAAGATAATCACACAACCGGTTTACTCCCAAGCCGATCCGCGATATATTTAGATTGTTTTCGGGCTGATAAATAAAAAATACCAGCAATAACTAATAAAATTACTCCGGCCGCACCAGTAATATATCCGATTGTTTCAAATATGCCGGTGTCCAAACGTTTATATCTTGGATCAGTAGTTGAAGAAAAGAAAGGGAACATAATTGCGAAGAAAATTACAGCCAAAATCCCAAAAACAAGCGCTGCAGTTTTCGCTTTTGAATGTAGTTTAACTTGATATTTTGTTTCGTTATTCTTTAAAATTGTTTCCGCGATCGGTAACGGAATTTCATCAAGTTCTTCAATTGGTTTAATTGTTGGATTCGTTTTTTTTAATTCGTCAATTTGGGTATTAATAAAAGCGGTCACTTCCTTGCAAGAAACTGTTGACATAATAAGTATATTATAACTGAAACTTATAAGCGGCTCATTAATGAATGGATTTGTGTACTAATTTCTTCATCGTTTTTAATTAATTTTTCCGCTTTTTCAATTGCATCTTTTACGGTTGGATGACTCCGATTAGAAAAAACACTACCGATTGCCGTTAATTTCATTTTAAATTTCTTCCGTAAAATGTACATACAAATGTTGCGCACATAAACTAACGGTTGGTGACGGGCTTCAGAAATAACCGCGTTAAAATCGGCATTATAAAAGATACAAATTGATTCCACAATAATTTTTGGATTCATCGTAATCCCATAAATTGTTGCTGTGGTTTCGGTGCTTGCTTCGAAAATTTGTTGTAAGTCTTTAACGGTTAATAACGTACCAACTGGATATTCGTTTTTCGCATTGTAAACAACTTTTGTGAGCATGCCGGTTAATTTTCGAATATCACCATCACTCCGATTCGCAAAATAACCAAGTGCATCATCAGTTAACTTAAATTGTTCTTGATGCTGGGCTAATTTGTTTTTAATAATTTCTTTAATTGCATTCGTCTCTGGATGAAAAATTGTTACCGACATTCCCGAACCTAAACGTGAAGTGACGCGTGGATCAATCTTTAAATGTTCAAATGAACGATCACTGTTAATCACAATCGTCTTATTCATTTGCACTAGTTTATTAAATACATAGAAAAAAATTTCCCCAATTTTTTCTTTTTGCGTAAACATTTGAATATCATCCAGTAATAATAAATCAATTTTTAATCACTGATCTTTTAATTTTTCTAATTCCGGTCCGTTATCATGGATATTATAAATTGACCGAATCACATCATCGCTTTGTAAATATACCACTTTTTGCTCTGGTCAGTGATTAATATATTCGTTGCCTAATGCATGCATCAAGTGCGTTTTACCCACACCAACCCCACCAGAAATGAATAAAACATTCCAATCAGCATTACGATCAACGATGATCTTTGTTTGTTGGACAGCGTTTTTATTAAAATCACCAATAATGTAATTACTATAAATATAATTTGATTTTAAATTTGTTGATGCATAATCAAAACTACTTAATACTTTTTTGTTTACATCATCAATTTTTTCATTCGGTGCAAGGATTTTTACTACCAAATCACAATTAAACTCAATTTTCATTAATTCCGTAATTCGGGTTAATCACGAATTAATAATTTCCGTTTTGCCAAAATGATCTTTACATAAAATGTAAATTGTATGATTAATTACATCACTAACAGATAATGATAAAATATAGGTTTGGTAAAATTGTTCATTATTAATGATTGCTTTTAATTTGTCAATCACTTTGGTAAGCGCAATTTTTGCATTTTCTAATGATAAGGTTAACATTGATCAATTTTGTGCACATTTTTATCAGCCATACTAGTATAAATATTATATCCGCATGCCGATATTTATTTACTTTAAAAGACTACTAAGTGTTGGCGATCTTTCAAATCAATGATAATTCAATTTCTTCCACTCGATCACCGTAATCGGCTCCCGCGCGAAACTTAACGGTACCGCCGTTTCAGTTTGTATATGGATTAGTGGTAAAAACCTCATAGGAAGGTTGCAGTTGATCTGGTTCAGCGTCACGATTATCATAACCATGGAAATATCAACCTTCAACTAATTCAATTTTTTGGGTTAATGCTTGAACCGAATAGCTTGCTAAACCACTTTGAATTGATATAATACCACTATCAATTCAACCGCTTGATTCAGTTGATATATTGATCGCGAAATGTTTAATCTCACTAGCCGTTACATCAATATTGTGCGCACTTAAATAACTGGTTATTTGGGTTTGAATGTTACCGCCAGTGGTTGCGGACAAAAACACCTGAATTGCGACTTTTTTTGGCGGCTCACCACAATTCGTTGTACTAAATGCCGTAAAGACTAATGCTAATAATGTGACCGGAAATAGCAATTTACGAAGCTTCATGCACCTATTATATATGAAACAAAGATCCAATAAGGATATTTTTTGCATAATATATAATATTATTAATGGGTCGAAAGGTTGAATCATCGGACTACAAATTTTTGTTGCCGAGCAACATTTTCTCGATTATTATTATCATCTTACTATTAGGAATCTTTGGTGCTTATTGTTATTTTGCGATTTATTTGAACATTGATTACGTTAATTCGTTCCCCATGTGAAAGATCGTAGTTATCTATATTGCACAGTTGTTTTTAGCATTCGGTGCTTTCGTTGGCATTTACATTGGGGTTCGATTTTGCTTTGTTTGAATTTATGGTCATTTAATTTTTCGTTCATATACCGAAAAATTATGTTTATTAAATAATCATGCGAAAATGCCCGAGCATTTACCAAAGATTATTTTAATCCACTGTGTTTGTAATGATTTTTCCCCTGAGCAATTAGAACAAATTATTCAACAAGATTACCCAAATTTCCAAACGGTAATTTGCGACGATTCAAATGATGAAAAACAAGTTGCACAAATTGATGAATTTGCCAAAAAACATAATTTGCAAATTTGCCGCCGACCGTTAGAGCATAAAATGCGTTGAAAAACGAAAGCGGGAAATGTTGACTATTATGTTAAACAAGTAATGCCACAAGATGTCGAATTTTGTGTGATCACTGAATCAACCGCCGTAATTAATAAAGATTACATTTCGAAAAATGTGCGTTTCTTTTACACTGATGTGCCGAATCTGGCCATTGTCTTTGATAATTACATCGACTATAACACTGAATATTTTTTCTCAAATGCTTTATCATATGAAACTTATTTTGCCCAATCATTTTCGTTTATGGAATACAAAATGAACACACCATTAGGAATTATTGGCTATGCCTATATGATTCGTGCAAAAGATTTACGGGAGATTGATATTAATGTAACTTCATGTGTGATTGATGATACTGCTTTAACGATTTATTATTTCCGCCAAAATAAAACCATGATCCATTCGACTTTGTCTTATTCAGCAAAAATGAAGCCAAT
>JAITFD010000002.1 GCA_031281575.1 Mycoplasmataceae bacterium
ATGAATTATTTTATTTTTAATTCCCCTTTTTGTAGCCATGGCTCTTACACAGCAAGAAGAAATAAGAACAGTTAGTAGTTGTGTGTACTTTTCTTTTATGAGTATTTTTCTTATATATGAATGTGTATTAATATTTTTGGCTTATCATCCTATAATACGCAAAAAAAATAAATGAATTTATGTTAATATTAAAGCACACATTCTTACTTACTATTATGATCAAAAGAATTTTAATGGAACAAAATGGCAAATTAATCGTGATACTTTTTTAAATAATATGAAATATATTGGAAGATATAATTTATTAGCAATTCGCTTAACCGAAATTGGCAAAAATCCGACATCAAAAGAATGATGGAAACTCGTTAAATTATATCAGCATTATTGTTTTTTTGTAAACATCTATTGTTCGGGGTGATGACAGTTTTCGAAAAATAAAATATCTAAAATTACTTGCGATCCAATTAAATCGCCGATCAAGTATACCCAACACAAAATGTTTTTTTCTATTCCTATTTTTGCTCTGCTTTCGACAATTATTTGTTTATGAAATATAGAACTTTTCAGTAACTTTTGACCTAGGTATGTCTTTATTTCTTATGTCTTTCTATTTCTTAATCTAACATTTATAATATGAACATTAGTTTTCGTATTTCGTTTCCAAAGTAATTTTAATAAGGTTTTATCGGCCATTAAACCATTATTTCCTAATGATGTATATGAAGATTTTGCTGATTTAGCAAAAAACGGAATTAAAAATTTAGATTATGAACCTTCATCATGATTTGTTAACCGCGTTAAACGTGTGGATAAAAATGACAAGTGAAGATAATTTAACTCATGGAACTAGATAATAAAAAAGTTATTGATATAATCAATAAAGAAATTGATGATTACAATGGCTTTGCCAAAGGTTTTCACGAAGATATAAATGAATGAAAACAATCAAGTAAAACAAAAAATAAAAAACTTAGTGATGAAGAAAAAGATTTTGAAACAGATACATCGAATCAAATACGCATTCGCTCAATTAAAGATCTTTCGCCTTATCTTGTTGTTAGGTTAAATAAGTCTGATGGTTCGGGTGGAAATGAACGTGATCCTTCAAATTTTTTTGTATTTCTTGCATCTATTTATTCATCAATTATGATAGTGCTAGTATCAATGGTCTTGGTAGTTGGCGTTAAATACTATGGCAGAGATCCAGATGAAGTTTCAGGACGATTTGCTTTCAATTATCTTGTAATTTGTTTATCGATGATTTTTCTTATATATGAATTTGCATTAATATTTTCAGCTTATCACCATAATGTACATAAAAAAAAGAAATGAATTTATACAAATATCAAAGCGCATATTCTTACTTACTATTATGATCAAAAAAATTTCAATGGTGAAAAATGACAAATTGATCGTGATACTTTTTTAAATAATATGAAATATATTGGCAGATTTAATCTATTAGCAATTCGTTTAACTGAAATCGGTAAAGATCCAACGCCAAAAGAATGGTGAAAACTTGTTAAATTATATAATCGTTATTGTTTTTTTATTGATTCATATTTTTCTGACTGGCATTGTAGCAAATCGTTGCAAAAAAAAGTGCCAAAAGTGACACGCGATCCGATTAAGTCCCCAATTAAGTATATTCAATATAAATTGTTTTTTTCTATCGCTATTTTTACTGCAATTTCTATAATTTTTGATATAGGCGGTATAGAATCCATAATTGCTGCACCTGATAATTATTTTTGACCTGGGTGTATTTTTCTTCTTGCTTTTTCCATTTTTCTTAATCTAACATTTATAGTCTGGGCAGTAATTTTTGTATTACGTTTGCAATCTAATTATAATAAAGTTCTATCAGCCATTAAACCATTATTTCCTAATGATGTATATGAAGACTTTGTTAATTTAACAAAAAATGGAATTAAAAATCGCTGAATACCTTCGACTTGATTTATTGATCGCGTCAAGCGTGTTGACAAGAATGACAAGTGAAGGTAAGTTATAAAACTTTACGGTAAATTAGATAGGCAAAAGGAATTCAAATTAAGCCTAAGGCTAAGAAAATGATGCCGTATCATTCAGCAATTGTCATAATTCCAAAGGTAATTGTTGCCCCAAGGAATACGGTTAAAGTAAACAATAAAACAACATCTGCGGTTTTGGCATTAACAATTTTGTGATGATGTTTTTTAATATGTTTATCGATTGTTGTTTCAACATTACAAAAAACATTTTCAACGTTAAAAGCAACATTTAATAATTTTTGATCTTGGCCAAATGGACAAGATAAGTTTATCCCTCAAGTATTCCCAATTTTTTTATACGGCAAAGTAATTGATGGACAACCGGCAAAATTGGCAAATAACAATGTGTCATCCGCAATTGTGGTACTAAAACGTTCATTAACTACATCGGCAATGCTTGGTGCGAATGAACCTGATCCAGGTAGGATTAAACAATCGCCGTGTGCCAAGATGCGTTCGATTTCGTTAATTAAAGCGGTTCGAACTTTTTTGGCATGCAAAAAGATTTCAGCATGGTTTTGTTCATTAGTGACATATGCCCCAATGGTTAAACGGCGTTTTAATTGATTACCAAATCCATAAGTCCGTCCCGCAAACAATTGTTCTTCATATGTTTGATTCGGATCAGTTTTTGGCCCGAAAGTTAATCCTTGACAATTATTCATACAACTTGAAGCTTCCCCATTCGCCAATACCATGTATGTTGGACCTAAGGCTTTGAGAATATGGTCATCGACATCAACATATTCGATCGGATATTCTTTATTAATTGTCGCTAATGCTGATAAATATAATGCTTCAACTTCTTGGTGCATGTGTTTTTCTAAATTACGAATTGCAACAAATTTAATGTTTTTTAACGGTGTTAAATTTTTAAAAAAATTTTTCGCATCGGTTTTGCGGCTTGTATAATCTTTTTCATCATAAGCAAATACGGTATCAGCAACAATGGCGATATCTGCAACATAACGGGCAAGGATCCCAACAGTATCAAGGCTTGGTGCATAAGGAATAACACCATAACGGGAAATTGAACCATAAGATGGTTTAAAACCCACAATGCCCGTAAATGAAGCTGGACGGCGAATTGAATCGCCAGTATCAGTTGCAATAGCAAAAGCAACGATATTCGCTGCAACAAGATTTGCCGATCCAGAAGATGAACCACCAGTTGTTTTAAGGGGATCTAAAACATTTTTAACAATCCCAAAACTGGAAAATGTTCCTGTTCCTCCCAACCCAAATTCATCAAGATTGGATTTTGATACCATTAATGCATGTTGGCGATTTAGCAGATCATAAACAGTCGCACTATATGGTGGAATGTAATCGGCTAAAAATTTTGATCCAGCAGTTGTGCGAATATCTTTTGTGGAAATATTATCTTTTAATGTGTAGGGAATGCCGGCTAATAAATTTTCGGATGGGAAATGCTCGTCTAATATTTTTGCTTGATCAATTGTTGCTTCATAATTATCCGTAATTACTGAATTTAAAAAAGCTGCTTGTTTATTTTGGCGTTGACTATTTTTAATAATCGTTGTAACATTAACTTGTTTGTTAGCATATTGTTCGTGAATTTTTAGAATTAATGATCGCATTTACTTTGTGGTAATAAATTTCCCTTGTTTATTTTTTGCATTTTGGAATAATTCTTCGGGATGATCAGCGGTATTTGGAAAATCAAGGCGTAATTGATGATCAGTTGTACTTTGAATGAAATTAGTTGGTGCTAATCCATCCGTTTTTACTTTATTAAGTAGATTAATGTAATGCGTAATATAACTAAATTCAATTTTTAAGCGTTTTAATTGATCTTCGCCAAGATGAAAATACAATGACTCGCTTAATTGTTTCAATTCGTTTAAATTTAGATCGTGCTTGGCCATGATTGATGTATAAATATATTATATATATTTAGATGTATTGCTAATTTTTTTTCATGGAAAAAATTTTCAACACTCATCAATTATAATAAAAACATGGAGTTTTTTGATTCTACGCAAAAACACGTTATTAACCAATTATTCCCCGAATTTAAACATCCGATTCCGATTGTTTATTATTTACCCGATATGCCACTAAATGCGCAAACGCCGATTGTTTTTTTTGTTTCAGGAATTAAAGGTACAATTCCCGGAACTGATCTGCTCAAGCATCCATTTTATAATGATAAAATTTTAGTATCATACGAAAAAAAAGATCACGGCAACAACCATAATCCAGCATCACGTTTTTGACAAAATTATGTTAAAGAATTGGCGGTTGTAATTAATTTTGTTAAACAATTATTTCCGCATCGCAAATTATTTTTACTCGGTGAATCATGGGGCGCAGGATTAAGTTTTTTATATTACATATCACACCTTGATCAAGTGGATGGTATCGTTGGCTGAAACATGCCGCGATTTGTTAAAGATGTAACTGATGCACCATTTGCAAAGAAATTTGATTTAGGGTGAAAAATGGTTTTAATTTTATTATTTGGTGTAACAAATTATAATTACAACCCCATTCCTTCAATTGATAAAATTTCCTCAAATAAAAAACTAATCCGGATTCGTAATTTAAACAAAGAACTGAAAGAAAATAACAAGTCATCGTTTGTTTGTTGACGAACATTTCCTCATTCATGGCATGCTTTACGCGAACTATTAATTAAACACAATGATTCTAATTTTCTTTATGTCCAATCTGGTCAAGATGCATTAGCTGACTATCCGTTTTGAAATAAATTTAAAGCCGCATTTCCAAATAATCCGCATTTAGTCAATTTTGCCGATGGATATCATATTCTTAGTCAAGAAGAACCGTTAAATGATGCATTATATTGTCTTTGCCAAAAATTGATTGATAAAAATTAATCCTTAATCTCCTTATAATATTAATAATCACTACCTGTTGTTAATTAATGCCAAAATTTGAAATTGTATCGAATAAAACACCGCAAGGTGATCAAGTTAATTCCATTAAGGAATTAGTTAATAATATTAATCAGCGAAAAGCTAATCAAGTTTTGTTGGGTGCAACTGGTACGGGTAAAACATTTACGATTGCCAATGTAATTGAACGCACGCAAAAAAAGACATTGATCATGGTTAACAATAAAACATTAGCATCGCAATTATATTCCGAATTTAAAGAATTATTTCCCAACAATCATGTTGAATATTTTGTCTCTTATTTTGATTTCTTTCAACCAGAAGCTTATTTGCCGCGTTCGGATACTTATATTGAAAAAAGCGCAAAAACCAATCAGGAAATTGAAATGTTACGTTTATCAACAATTAATTCACTAGCTTCAGCTGACGATGTAATCGTGGTTGCTTCAGTAGCGGCAATTTATGCCAGTGTTTCACCGAGTGATTTTAATGAATTTCGGTTAATTATCAAAACGAATGAACCGATCAATCTTAAACAATTTGTTTATGATTTGGTACGTTTGCAATACGAGCGAAACGAAATTGATTTACCGCCAGGATCATTTCGTGTTAAAGGTGACATTATCGAAGTCGCGCCTGGTCATACGGATTTATTTACAATTCGCATTTCGCTTTTTGATAATCAAATTGAAGAAATTGCCATTGTTGATGCATTAACACATAAAGTGCAAAAAAAATGAACAACATATGTAATTGTTCCAGCGAATGAATATATTATGAATCGTTCGCGAATGGATGAATCAATTAAACGGATTCGTGATGAACTTGCGGAACGCATTAAATTTTTTGAGCAAAATGGTAAATTGATTGAAGCCCAACGCATTCGTGAACGAACGGAACATGATATTGAATCGTTGCTTGAATTAGGCTATTGTAATGGCATTGAAAATTATTCCCGGCATTTAGAATTACGGAATGCTGGTGAAACGCCATATACAATTTTTGATTATTTACGCAATGACGATTGGCTATTAGTGATTGATGAATCCCATCAATCAATTCCACAAATTCGGGGCATGTATAATACCGATCGATCACGGAAAGCAACATTAGTTGAATATGGATTTCGTTTGCCTAGTGCCATGGATAATCGACCACTAAATTTTGATGAATTTTGTGCTAAAATTAAAACGGCAATTTATGTATCCGCGACCCCTGCTGAATGAGAAATTAATCAATCGAATAATCTGATTGTCGAACAAATTATTCGACCAACTGGTTTAGTTGATCCGACCATCGAAATTATTCCGAGTGAAGGTCAAATTGAAATATTAAAAACAAAATTGCGTGAGCAAATTGCAAAAAATGAACGAACATTTGTTACCGTATTAACAATTCGGATGGCTGAGGAATTAAGTAAATTTTTATATGAAGATGGATTCAAAGTTGCTTATCTACATAATGAATTGAAAACGTTGGAACGTGATGTAATCATTAATGATTTGCGCCGCGGAAAATACGATTTGATCATTGGAATTAATTTATTACGTGAAGGTTTAGATGTTCCCGAAGTATCATTAGTGGTAATTTTTGATGCCGATAAACCCGGTTTATTCCGTAGTACCCGCTCACTGATTCAAACCATTGGTCGGGCAGCACGAAATGTTCATGGGTACGTCATTTTATTTGCTGATAAAATGACAAAGGAAATGCAAAGTGCAATTAATGAAACCGAGCGACGAAGAAATATTCAATTAGAATATAATCGTTTGCATCATATTACCCCGCAAACAATTATTAAAGCAATTAGTGC
>JAITFD010000022.1 GCA_031281575.1 Mycoplasmataceae bacterium
TTTTTGATCTTTTTCAATTGTTATGATTTTTTTTACATCACTAATTTCGGCAAATTTCGCAGCACTATAACCATAAGCCGTACCAATTTCGCAAATTGTTTGCAAATGATTTTTTTTAATTAAGTCGATGATAAAAACAATTGTTTGATCACGAACAAACGGAATATGATCAGTTTGTGAATGAATTTTAATTTGCTCACTTAGTTTTATACCCATAAATTAAAATAACGATAATTGCTCATCTTCATCTAATCCAATTAAAACATTAAGGTCAGTTAATAATTTAAGAATTTTTTTATTTACCTTAGTCCGATCCGATAAATTTTTCTTACTCGTGAATGGGCCAATTTCACGTTCATTAATAATTGAATTAGCAACTTCTGCTCCCAACCCATTAATTACGGTAAATGGTGGAATTAATGTGTTGCCGTCAACTTTAAATTGATCGGCCAACGAACGTTCTAAACTCACATTCGCAATTTCAAATCCGCGGGCATACATTTCCAAACAAATGCGGTAAACATCGATTGCATCTTTTTCTTTTTTTTCGAGTTTCTCTTTGCCACGCGCACGGTATTCATTTAATTTAGTTTTAATATTTTCCGCACCTAATTGAATGTTTGCTAAATCAAAATAATCTTGGGATGAATTATTGAGAATCGTTAGAATACCGGCATAAAAATGAATCGGATAATAAATTTTATATCATCCGCAAATATATGAGGCGGTCATATATGCAGCCGCATGAGCTTTCGGGAAAAGATATTTAATTTTTTTACATGAATCTAAATATCATTGCGGAATGCCTTTTTCTTTTAATAATTCCCCATATTCATTAATTACATCCTTACCTTGTCCTTTCCGAACTTTTTCACTAATTTTAAAGGCGATGGCTGGTTGAACATTGCGGGCAATTAAATATAGCATGATATCCTCACGACAACAAATTACATCTTTTAACTTCAATGTTGGATCATTGGCTAATAATTCATGAGCATTGCCAGATCATACATCCGTTCCATGACTTAACCCAGAAATCCGAATTAAATCGTCGAATGATTCTGGTTTTGCATCTTTAATCATTTTTAATGTAAAATCAGTCGAACATTCAGGTAAACCATAAGTTCCGAGTGTTTCACCATTTAATGCATCAGAACTAATTTTTAATGATTTCAAACTTTTAAATAATTCAATTACTGCTGGATCAGAAAAATTAACTTGTTTCAATTCAACCTTGGACGATGTTTCAAACATTTTTGCCATGGTGGGAAAATCATGACCAAGAATATCAAATTTTAATAGATTGTCGTGAATCTTATGAAAATCAAAATGGGTTGCATATCAACCTGCATGACTGCCATCGGTACTGTTCCCGCTTTCTTGTGGTGGGAAATTATATGGACAAAAGTCAAGAATGGAATATTCTTTTGGGACAATGATCATGCCGCCAGGATGCTGTCCAGTCGTAATTTTGACACCCACTAATTGTTGTGCAAGTAACTCAATCTCAGCATCGCTTGGTTCGTAACCCGGACGAACTAATTCAAAATAATTTTTAACAAACCCGTATGCCTTCTTATCCGCTACTGTTGAAATTGTTCCGGCGCGATATGTGTTTTCTTTGCCAAACATATCAACGATAAATTTATGCGCTCGTGCTTGATATTCACCACTAAAATTTAGATCGATATCAGGGACTTTTTCAGCACCAGGTGTTCCTAAAAAAGTTTCAAATGGAATGTTATGTCCGTTTTTATTCATTGCCGTTTGACAATGTGGACATGATCGATCCGGTAAATCGAATCCGTCACTGGCTAAATCACTAAATTCGTGATGCTGACATTTTGGACAAATATAATGTGGTGCCAATGGATTAATTTCACTGATTCCAGATAAATAAGCAACAACTGATGAACCAACACTACCACGCGAACCAACAATATATCCTTCGCTATTTGACTTTTTAACTAACAAATGCGAAATTCAATAAATACATTCATATCCTTTATTAATAATAATTTCTAATTCATTTTTGATTCGTTGGGCAATGATCGGATCTAATTGATCGCCATAAATGGCTTTTGCGCGTTGATATACTTCTTGCTCAAGATTTTCTTTGGCGCCACTAACATTAGGAACAAATAGCCCTTTTTTATTAATTTTAATTTTTTCAAATTCATTCATAAATGCATACGTTTGATCGATCACAATATCATTAAGAACTTTTTGATCTTGAATAAAGTTTAATTCATCCAACATTTCTTGTGTGTTGCGGTAATATAGTAATGGCGGATGATCATTCGTTGCTCCATAATTAAAAAAACGATGTGCTCTTCCCCCAGGCAATTTACTCATAATAAATACTCGATGTGCATCTTGGGATGTCCGATTTAAATAATAAAATCCAGATACTGCGGCAACTGGTTTATTGATTTTTTTTGCAACATCAATTATCCGTAAAATTGTATTTTTGGCAATTTCTGGTGTACAGGCGTTTGTTTCAAATAAATAATTAATTGAAGCAATTGGCGAAATAAATATATAATCGTAAAATTGCATTACTCGGATTAATTCGTCTTCCGTTCCATTTAATGCATTTTCTCATACATCACCCCAAAACGGCGAAGAAGCGATCACAAAATTTTTACGTACGGCATTAATTTGATCAATGAAAATTGTTGGTTCACGGAAAAATTGTTCCGTGTAACTGATACTAATTAAATGATATAAATCTTTTAATCCGGCTTGATTCTTCGTATAAATTTGGCAAAACAACGGAAATTGCGAATTGTAATAATTTGGACACTTCAATTGATTTAATTCGTTAATTTGCTTCATTTTTAATTCGGTTAATTGCCGGTGCATGAATGATCAAGCATTATTTAATATTTCAGCATCGTAATCAGCACGGTGAGCAACGTGTTCATCATAAATAATTTTATAGTTTCGACATACTGATCCTAAATTATGACCTTTTAAACCAACATTTAAACAACGCGAAAGTTCCAATGTGTCAATTAATGGATTATGTAAAATTGGTAAATTGTTTTCTAATAATTTTTGATTAAGAAATTTAATATCAAAATTAATTCCATTATGGGCAATTAAAATTAAATCACCAATTCATTCAACAATTTTTTCTAATGCAACCTTAATCGTTGGCGCATTAGCAACATCCTCGTTGCGAATTTTAGTTAAATTAGTAATGAATGTTGGAATTGATTTTTTTGGTTTAATAAAAGTTTGAAAGTGATCGACAACTTGGCCATTAATCACCTTTACACCACCGAATTCAATAATTTCATCATACCGCGCATTTAATCCAGTCGTTTCAATATCAAAACAAACATAATTCATTTTATCAAGCGAACTATCATTGGCATTAATTACAATATGTTTATTGCGGTCAATAATTGCTGCTTCAACACCGTAAATAATTTTTTTATCGGGACAAATTTTTTCCGATAATTCCGCTATTTCGCTGTAGTTGTGGACATTACTTCGGTCGGCAAAAGCAATTCCAGGGGCATTAAATTCACATACACGTTTTAAAATTTCACGTGGATCGTTTAATCCGTCTTGCACCGACATGTTTGTGTGAGCAAGTAATTCGATTCGTGGTTTTGGCGATGGATCAAGATGTTTAAATTCCGTTGGACATTCAATTTTTTTGATGTAATTAACAAACCCAACAACTTGATGGCGGGCGTCGTATTGATCGGGCCGAAAGTCCGCAATATATTCAATTCAGTCATTAAGTGCAAGTTTTTCAATTAACGATTTTTCGCTATCAACTTTATTTTTAAGAAAGTATTTTAAAACCGCGGCTTGTTGACCATCATGAACATAAAATGTGAAAGGCATTTTTGGATTTTTTGGTTCTTTAATACAAAAAATGTATCCTTTTTGAATATGATTTTTTGCGCGTGGGGTAAAATGCATTTCAGTTAAATGTTTGGTTTGAGCAATTTTGCGTTCATCAATCACTACTTGGTTAAAATCGATGTGATGCTGGCGAAAATATTCGAGCAATTCAACAGCAAAGCCTTTGATTAATTCTTGATCAGCAGGATCATCAACCGAAATGACAATGTCGTGATTGCGCACAGCGCATTGAATTAATTTGTTCTTTTTTGTTTTTTGATTAAAAAATTTATTCAAACCATCGGATAAATTATGGGTATTAGTTATTCGTTTAAATTCAACAATTACCGTAAAATGATTGCTGAATTTTTTGATTTCATTAACTAATGCTTCCAATAAGCTTCACGAGATAAGATCATTAAAGACAAATTTAAATGTTAATGGCGAGTTAGTTACCGTAGAAATTGTTGCATTTGCAAATATTTCTTCGCGCATTTGCGCAGATAAGAAATTGATCTTATTAAAAAGGGTTCGGATATTGTCCATTTGTAGATATTATATTTAATAAACTAACAAAATAAAAACAGATTGAAATAAATGGGTTTTTTATTAATAAATATGTACTATAGTATGGAAAAATATTCGCAAAATATTTACGATTCCGTTGCATTATAATCGCCGTTCGATCGAACTTAAACTCGCAATTTAAAGATTAAGAACGGATCCATTATATAGTCCGTATACCATATATAATTAAATTATGAACGATAGTGTTACTCCGGCAAATCCGCCAGTTATTAATCCGAATAACACGAACAAGAGTAGTAAAAAAATTAAATGAACATTATTCTATTGTGCGGTTGGATTATATCTCATTGTAACATTGGTGTTTTCCTTTGTTGGTTTTGGCGATAATTCGCCAAATTATAAAACTTTTCCAATTGTCACCAAAAGTGATTTATATTATGAAGGCGAAAAAACCGAAATCAAAAACATCAACGGTGCATCAATTGGTGCATTGTATCAATTAAATGCAATTGATCCAATCCCGTTTAATTATGATAACGACTACATTGCAACAAATTATAAAATTCATAAAACAGCATCATCATATACCATTACTTATACACACTATTTAGCTACATCAAGTGCCGATCCATTAGCATTCGAACTTAAAAATCATCCGGCGGGAATTGATTGGTATGAAACAGTTTCATTTTATGTTTTCTTGCATTTGCAAAACGATACAACATTAGAAGATGCCCAAGCGTTCACTTATCAACGTAGCTTTTCTTTGCTTGGGACGGAAAATAATATTATTAGTCAAAAAAATGTGCATTTAAACGGTGGAATTATTCCCCCAGAAACAAGTGCCAACGCCGTATTTGGCACGGGTTGATTAGTAAAACGTTTAACTGGAACAAGTAATTTTCATTATCTCATTATGACCAATTGACACGTTGCCCAAGGAATTAAAGACTATAATTTAACATTGCAAGGTTATGCGCAAGGTAAGGGAACATTAAATGTCACAAATTATGCAAAATTTATCGATGTTAATGATGCTAATGTCTATGGTCATCTTAGCAATTGAAATGGGAAAAATTACGGTACAGATTCATATCTTTACGAAGTTGATTTTGGTGATACATCGACCATTCCAACACTAACATTAAATAATCTTAACGCCTTAAATAATCTTTATGCCAAAGGTGCAAATATGTTTAGTTTAGCAACGACAGTGCCACAAGAAATTAGTTCACAAGTATTTGTTGGTGGATATCCTGGTGTTGGCGAAGAAGCAAATGTTGAATGAAACTTTAAACATCGCCGGATCGAAGAATTTGATGGATATGCATTAACGCAAAATTTATGAGAAATCGATCCGAAAGAAGGTCAAACTGTTGGTCATTATATTGATGATAGCCGCAAGTATTTTTCTGTTGGTAATGAATACTGATTAAACTATAGCGATCAATCGATCATGGGTGGTGGATCAAGTGGATCGATGGCCTTTATCCATGATCCGAATAGTAGCACCGAGCCATTCAAATTGATTGGGATTTATTGAGGAAATTGATATGCGTCTGATTACAATCTAACCATTGATAGTATTGAATCGTTTATCAAAGTTCCCGCAAATAGTTCGCAAATTGCTGGTTATGATGATGATGGTGAACCAATTTATTTACGTGATTTATGACTATCATATGATATTTATGATTTATTTAGCCAATTAACACCCGCAAATTAGGACATTGATTTTTTCGGAAAGTTGTTTGTATGTACTTTACCTTCGAAAATACTTTGGTAGATTTCTAAATAATTTTCCACAAAATGAATGGTAATTTTTTCTTTTACTTCTTCTGGTACTTCATCAATAAATCGTTCATCATCTTTCGGAATAAAGAATTCATTAACACCACCACGAAATGCCGAAATAATTTTTTCTCGCACTCCACCGATAATCCCAACTTTACCACGCAGCGTAATTTCTCCAGTCATTGCTAATGTGTTAGGTACCACACGTTTCGTAATTGCCGAAATGATCGCGGTTGTAAGTGTTACACCGGCACTTGGTCCATCTTTCGGAATTCCACCCGAAGGAACATGGATATGAATGTCAAATTTACTAAAATCAAAATCGCTATTGATACCAAAAACTTGAGCATTTGCCCGCACATATCCTAAAGCAACTTGTGCTGATTCTTTCATTGTTTCTTTTAAGTTACCAGTAATTGAAATGTTGCCTTTGCCAGGGAAATAAGTTACTTCAATCGGCAATAAATCTCCACCGGCTGTGGTATATGCCATTCCGTTCACAACGCCGGGTAATGGTTGATCGTCTTTTGAATTGTAATCATATAAAATTTTTCCGAGATATTCACGAACAACTGCATCAGTAACACTTAATTTAATTTCTTTATCATATTGTAACTTAACGGCTAGTTTCCGCGCAATCTTACTAATTTGTCGTTCTAATTCACGGACACCAGCTTCCCGAGTGTAATGACGAATAATATATAACAGTGCTGGTTTTTCAAATTTTAATTGTTCCGGTGATAAGTTTGTTGCCGTTAGCACTTTTTCAATTAAATAATTTTCGGCAATAGAAAGTTTTTCTTTTTCCGTATATGATGTTAACTCGATAATTTCTAAACGATCTTGCAATGGTGCAGGAATTTGTTCAATATAATTTGCCGTCGCTAAAAACAACACGTTACTTAAATCATAATTTTCTTCAATATAGTTATCACTGAACATTGTGTTTTGTTCTGGATCAAGTACTTCTAATAATGCATTCGATGGGTCACCGTGATATCCATCAACCGACATTTTATCAATTTCATCCAATAAAAATAATGGATTAGTTACACCAACTTGTTTCATCCCTTTAATAATTCTTCCAGGCATTGATCCTAAATATGTTCGACGGTGACCACGGATTTCACTTTCATCGTGGACTCCACCTAATGAAACTTTAATAAACTTTTTATTTAATGCTTCGGCAATTGATTTTGCTAACGAGGTTTTACCAACACCCGGTGGACCAACTAAACAAATAATAGGACTTTTACCTTTTGGTGCTCGTGCCCGAACTGCCAAATATTCAATAATCCGTTCTTTAACTTTTTCCAAACCATAATGCGATCGATCAAGAATATTTTTAACATGTTTAATATTGTTGTCATCTTCAGTTGTTTGCCAATATGGTAAATTTAATAATCATTCAATATATGACTTACTGATCGCGTTTTCTTGACTAAATCCGTTTGTTTCAATTTTTTGAATTTCCGCAGTTACTTTTATTCGAATATTATCTGGATAAGGGTTTTCTTCAAGTTTCTTTTTAAATCCGCTTAAATCATTTTCATTCGGATTTAATTTACCTAATTCATCTTTAACAGCACGAATTTTTTCACGTAAATAAAATTCTTTTTGTTGATTAGAAAGATTATCATTGACTTTTTTATTAATGGTTTGATCAATGTCGCGTTTAACTTCATCACCAAGCGAATTTAATCGTAAGTTACGAATCACTAATCGTAAACGTCGTGTAATATTCAATTCACTTAAAATTGCATGACGATTTAGTTTATTCCGTTGTAAATCATCTTCGCTAAATGCACCACCAATTAAATCCGCAGTTTTACTTGCATTTTCTTCATCAGCTTTAATTGTAAAGTTAATTTTTTGTTTTGTCTCACGAACAACAGTTTCTAATTCCTCAATCAGTTTTTTATTAAGTGGCGAACTGGCTCCAGTCTCTTTTGCTGGTTCAACTTTTGCTTCATAGTATTCTTTATCAGTTAAAAGATCAAGAATTTCAACCCGTTTAAGCGGCATCACTTCAACATAGTAAACTTCTTGATTTGCACCAGAATAAGGTTCAACATTAACAATTTCACATAATGCACCAATTTTATAAATATCTTTTAAACTCGGTACTTCAATTAACGAGTCGATTTGGGTTGCAATGACGATCTTATTATTCTTTTTCGGATCTTTATTGTAATAGTTAGCAACAGCGATTGAACGATCACGGCCAGCTTCAATCCGCACCGTACGGTACGGAATTGGAACAATATCTCGGGTAATTAATGTAGGGTACGACTTCATCTAATTATATTTTAGCACAAAAGTGGGTAAAGTGCTAAAATTAGCACGATGGATACTTAATCCACTTACTATAGTATATCTCAATTTTTCCATTTTTCACATAAATTGCGAGCTAACTATTCAATTTTCTGCTAGTTTTTGAATCATTTTAACTATCCTTAAGTTAATTTTATACTATGCGCGATTTAATGCAATTTTTGTTTGCTCGTGTTTATGTTTCTTTGCATTTTCGGCACAATCTAAACAATAACGGATGTGGAAATTGATCCCAACATAGTTAATATTTGTGTTTTCGTATGCAAAACGTAGGATTTTTTCGACTTGCTCACCAGTTGGATAATCGTCGAATTCAACATAAGAAATATGGCCAGCATTACATAATTTATGGAATGGTGCTTCAATTTCCAATTTCTTTAAGAAGGCAATTGGATAGTCAACTGGAACATGGAACGAATTGGTATAAAAACCTTTTGAATTAACTCATTTGATATTGCCAAAGCGTTTTTGGTCAACCAATGTAAATTTATTGCTCAAACCTTCAGCAGGAGTTGCGTAACATGAAAAATTTAATTTGTATTTATTTTTAAATTCATCAGCACGTTTACGTAAATGCGTCACAATTTCAACACCTAATTTTCAAGCATCATCTGATTCACCGTGGTGTTTGCCAACAAGTAATTTCAAAGTTTCGGCTAAACCAATAAAACCGATTGCTCATGTTCCTTGTTTTAAAATTGGTTCAATTGAATCTTCGGGTTTCAATTTCTCTGAACCGCACATTACTTTTTGTCCAGCAACAAACGGTAGATCAGCAACTTTTAAACGTTTTAAAACATTATAACGGTGTAACAATTGATCTTTCGCTTGATTAATTCGTTCATCAAATAATTTAAAGAATTGCTTAACATCCTTGTTTGCTAATTTGGCAATGCGCACAATGTTAATCGTAACTGGGGCAATATTCCCACGGCCTTCAACACCGGGCTCACCATTAATATTTGCCATGATATATGTTCGACATCCCATTGTTGCGGGCAAATAACCTTTTTGATATGGTTCATTATTAAAGTCAGCATCAATATTCATAAATGTTGGATTCATTCGTTGTGACGCAACATGACAAGCAATTTTAAATAAGTAATAATAAGGATCTTTTGGATCACGGTTAATGCCTTTTTTAACGCGGAAGATAATGTTAGGGAAAATCGGTTGTTCGCCATTACCTAACCCTTTCAAATATTGTTCAAGTAGTGCTTGACATAACATTGCGGCTTCTGGTGAATCAGGGATCCCGATATTTAATGATGAAAATGGCACTTGGGCTCCAGCCCGTGAATGCATTGAGTTTAAATTATAAATGACCGCTTGCATTGCTTGATTAACCCGTTTAATTAACCGTTTAGTAACTAAGCCTTGAAGCGCCGATTTTTTTACACCAGCTTCAATTAATTCTTCTTCAATTTTTTTGCGTGTTAATCGTACATATGGCGCTAAATCATTATCAAAATTCGGGTGCCCTTGCCCACCGAACATATCATTTTGTGATGATTGAAGCATAATACATGTTAATTCCGCCGCGACTTCAATTGATTTTGGTGAATTAATAAAACCGTAACCGTTGTTAAAACCTGATGCTAATAATTTACCAGTTGGGAGTTGCAAACAATTAGTTGTTAAATTATATGAATCTAAATCGTGAATATATAAGTCACCAGAACGATGTGCGTTAGCAAATGCTTCGGGTAATAAATCACTAAGAATATGTCATTTATTTGCTTCCGAAGCAATCCGTAATAATTTTGCCGAAAAATTATTACCGACATTGGCATTATCACGATCAGTCTTAATACCAATTTCCTTAATTGTTTTCATAATTGGACTCTTAATTTCGCGAATCGCTGTTCGTCGCGTACGATAAGCTTGATATAACTCAGCAATTCTGGTGTTTTTGGTAGCGGGATGTTTTTTTAATGTTGCAACAACAACATCTTGAATTTGTTCAATCCCAACATTTTTCTTATATTTTTTCGTAATTTGTTGAACAATCGCATCAGTTAATGCTTGAACTTGATCAGCTGATAAATTAATCTTTTCATTAATATTACATTGATTAATCGCATGATAGATTTTTTGGGGTGCAAAGTTTGCAACTGCGCCGTCGCGCTTAATGATTGTGATCGCCATATTTAAATTATAAAATTAATTAAAATTAAAACAAGCGAAAAAGCATATTTTTTTTAAATAATGTCGGTAACTATATAATATAGTATTTGTTTTCGGCAATTTTTTTAAAAAAACATTAATTATAAAATAAAATCATTAAAACATATAATAAAATTGTTCTATGGCCTTTAAATTTAATGAAATTTTTATCATTAATCTTAATTTAAGCAAAAAAGGGAGGATGTGCGTATTGGGCGGAATTCTCCTTTTGTTTTTAATTTTTTTACGTATTCCATATACCACAACATTTATTGATTCATACATTTTTGATTATTTCTTTGGAACAGCTAAGTATATTTATTATCTTAATTGTTTATTTCTTTTATTAAACTATTTCTATGATTGACAATTTTTCCGTCGCATGAAATTAGTTAATTGGCGCGGAATTACGATGTTATGTTTAGGCGAATTAGCCTTATTATTATGTTTTGATTCAGTTTCCAACATCGTTCGTCATTATCACGAACTTGTTAATAACTATTATGTTTTAATCGGCAACTACCAACGACATTTCCAACAATATGCTGATCAATTTAATAAATATGGTGCTTTTTTTAATACATATGCATCTGGCGGAATTATTGGTGAGGTGCTATTCACCACGATTACACAATTATTTAACGAATTGTTATTGTTTTTAAGTATTATCTTTGCTGGGATCTTATTTTTTATTAGCTTATTGATCTATCGACCTGATTTATTTAACATCTTTAAGAAGCAAAAAACCGTCGTTGGGGAAGAAAATAAAAATAAGGATTTTGAACAAGTTGCTGATCGCGAACCAATTCTTGAGGAAGCTAAACCTAAACAACATAATGATCCAAAAACAAATACGGTGTTTGATATTATTAGTGATTCAACAATTGACAATTACAAACTGAATAAAGGCGATATTGATATTTATGCCAAAAAAATTACCAATTATATTACCTTTAATAAAATTCATGTAAAACTGAAGAATGCTTTTACAATGCCACTTTATTCAATGATTGAATTTGAAGCAAAAAACGAAACTGGTGTTGATGATATCATTAAACGACAAAAAGATTTCATTAAAATTCTTGGCATCGACCAATTTATCATTAAAGCAAAAGGTCGGGAAATTGTTTTTGAATTTAAGAACCGGTTCCCATCGCGGGTATGTCTAAAATCAATCATTAAAAACGATCCGATTAATTTGCCGTTAGGAATTGGTTTAACTCGAAATCCAATTTATTTTAATACCCACGAAAAAAATAGTTTAATTATTTATGGTAAACATGGGAGTGGTGTGGAAATGATTATGTCAAATTTATTATTAACAAAAATTGCATTAACTGATTTAAACAAACACGAAATCTTCATTTTTTCACCAACCATCTCAACAATGATTAATAGTTTTAGCCGCATTAATTTACTTAAAAATAATATTTATAGCGGCCGTGAACGTTGTTTATCGCAAATTCAAAATTTATTAACCAAAAATTTTACCGAACGAACATTTATCGTTATTCAAGAATTTGATTTAATTGCGATCGACCAAGCACATTTAACCGTTATTATTAATTTGATTAAAAAAATTAAAAACGCTAACGGAACAATTATTATCAGCTGTAAAAGTGTAAATACAATATCGCATCAAACTTCATTAACCGAAGCTATTGACGAAATGATTGTCTTAAATTTAACTTCGAAAAAAGATAGTGAAGAAATTCTTGAATCTGATAAAGCTTACAATTTATACGGCAATGGCGATGGGTTTATTGTCTATAAGCATCGCATTTCCCGATTCCAATCTTGCTATTTATCATCTGGTGAGTTAAAAACTGTGATTGACGCTATTAATCAAAAATACCAAATTACTTACGTGCCGGTTTCTGCGCCTGAGCAATCAGATCGTTAAACTTCATTGGTTCTTTTTTATTAATAATACAACTATAACCATTTAATTCAAATATATCAAGCAGTTGACCAGCGTTTGCTAATTGGATAAATTCTTCATAATGTAGATATTTTCAATACTTACTAAAATTCTTTTTCGCTTTTTCAATTAAACACTTGAATGTATCAGTATGTTGAACATAGTAGGTATATGTGTGTTGGTGTTTACCACTACCAACAGTTCTTTGTCGTGCCTCATATGAAGTTGCTATAATGGTGAATAAGTGATCATTAGTTCGCTTACAGCTAATCGTTCCATGAATCGAATATGCGAACAAATAGTTGTTATCAGAATTATTTAAATAGATTTCAATTTCTTCAGGCATAATATCGTCATTTTCATAATTATGTTTTTGCTTTTGCAAAAAAGGCGAATGGTATAATGCTAAAGCATTAAAAAATTGCAGTAATGTTTTTAAAGCAAAAATTCCCGTTTCGGCGTGCCGGCCAAGCATATCAATAATTTCATCTTTATGCGATACAATATTTAAATCGTGAAAAAGCGGAAATGATTTACATTTCTTGTTATTGATTCTTAAAACACCTTGGGCCATTCCAGCTTGATAACCGTTATCTTTCTCTAAAACACTAACAAGATCGATTTGCGTTGCTGGTGTAAATAAGACACGGAAGGCTGATTCACTGTTCCGCGAACACGGTAATAAACTATCGAATTTTGGCAAATCCATCGCGATATGCTTACGTTTTACCCCGTTAAAAGCACCGCGTTCTGATTTAAAGATTAAATCTTGCGGTTTAACAACTAACGCATATAAATCTAATTGCCGCTCAACCGATACCGCAAGACATTCGCCAGATTGAAAATATGTTTTATCAACAATTCGTTCCAATAAAAGCATGGGGTATGAATTGTATGTGAAAGAAAAAATATTAGCAAATGAAACGTTATCTTCTTGCACAACTTTAAAAAGATCTTTTTTATATTTATTAAAACCAAATTCAACGCTCACCGGTTTTTCGAATTGATCATCTAATAACAGATTCAACAATTTATTGTAATCGATTTGTTCCAACGCAGGGATATTTAAACGAATTCGCTCAGCGTCTAATCCGCTAATAATTTTTCGCTCGTTTGCATTGGCACCATGACATTTGCACATTAGTACAATATTTATAACTAATGCAGCGATTGCAATTAAAACAAACGGAGCTAATAGTCATTGTTGCGATGACGAACCGGCCACGAGACCAACAGGTACCGCTATCCCACCGGCAATAAATAAAGGGATGACAATCCAACTGGTTTTTCGTGTACGATTACTAATCTGTTTTTTATGATCGTTAATCTGATTAGTTAACTGATTATTTTTTTCACCAGCAACCTTTTTAAAAATCGGTGTTAAATAATTTGATACAACTGTCTTAATTTGTTCAGCGCTCATCCTTTAATAATTATAACTAATGACCTTTAAGAATTTTTTTTGCCCGTGCAAAAACAATCGAGTTTGAGCACGCAAGCACGCGATGATTAAAGTGTTTTAAATCGATCGGTTTTCCTGATCAATCAGTCACAATGCCACCAGCACCAGTAATAATCGGAATCAATGCGGCAATATCATAAATTTTAAGATCTGATTCGCAAACGATATCGATATGACCAGATGCCAGCATCGCATATGAATATGCATCCCCACCTCAATTTTTGGTCGTACAAATACTTTCGGCCAATAAACGATATGCGGATAATTCGTGATAATTAAACATCCATGGCGTGGTTGCACTAATCCGTAAGATCTTTGTTTGTTTTGCTGTACGAACCTTGCGTTTATTTAAGGTCGTTTTTAATCCATCGCCGCCAATTCATCGTTCCCGTAAAATTGGTTGATCGATTACACCTAAGATTGGTTTACCGTTTTTTAACAAAGCGATCAGTGTACAAAATGTATGCTTGCCACAAACAAATGCACTTGTACCGTCAATCGGATCGATCACTCAGGTATAAGGCGATTTAGTCTTTTTACCTTTTGTTTCTTCACTGATAATGTTGTGATCCGGAAATTTGCGTTCAATCCATTTTTTTAAAGCAAGTTCAACACTGACATCAATGTTCGTTACCGTATTTGATGGCATTCGTCCTTTTGAGGAAATAATTAAGGTACGGCGGAAAGCTTTGCGTAAAATTCGCCCCGACTTATTTGCTAATTGATTGATCAATTTAATATATTTTTTCATTATTTCATACGTTTTCTTAATGTTTCGCTTATTTTCATTATATCGATTTTTTTCGCTTGTAACAATACTAACGTGTGATAAATTAAATCACATGTTTCATTAATTAATTCGTCCGCATCATTTGTCATTGCCGCTAATGCCACTTCAACCCCTTCTTCACCAACTTTTTGGGCAATTCGCTTTACACCGGATTTAAATAACTTTGCGGTATAGCTGTCATTTGGCATCGTTTTACTGCGTTGAGCAATTGTTTGTTTTAATTCACTTAGGGTTAATCAAAATGGTAATTGATGCATGCGGAAACAGCTAGTTGTTCCAGTATGACAAGTTGGTCCATCGGCCTTCGCAAAAATTAAAATTGCATCATAATCGCAATCATATCCTCAATCAATTAAATGTAAGAAATTTTTTGAGGTTTCGCCCTTTGTTCATAATCTTTTTTTACTACGGCTATAAAATGTAACTTTTTTAATTTTCAGTGTTTTTAACAAACTTGCTTCGCTCATATATCCTAACATTAATACTTGCGATGAATAGTAGTCTTGAACAACGCAAGGAACTAGATGATCAGCGGTTTTGTTTCATTGAATACGTTTAACATCTTTTAACATATACGAACCTCCACTTTGGCTTTTTTTAAATTTTGTTTCAGCTGTGGTATGGTGATTATTTGCTTGTGAAAAACCGATGCAGCTAAAGCACCCGTTGCGCGTGTTTTCCTAAATATTTTTTCAAAGTCCGTAATTGATCCAGCTCCACCAGAACCAATTACAGGAACTGAAACCGCATCACTAATTAATTTAATTTGTTTAAGATCATACCCTTTTCTTACACCATCGCAATTCATGCAATTTAAAACAATTTCACCAGCGCCTAATTCCACAACGCGTTTGGCTCAATCAATTGTTTTTAATCCTGTATTTTTAATCGTTTTTTGATCACCGGTATATTGATAGACATAGTATTCACCATCAGATTCATAACTATCAATACCAACAACTACACATTGTTTGCCAAAACGTTGTGCTAATCGGGTAATTAATGGGGGATTTTTGATTGCTGGTGAATTAATGGAAATTTTATCAGCGCCGTTGGCTAAGATGGCTGCTGCATCTTTAACACTATTAATCCCGCCTGCGACACAAAAAGGAATATTAATTAGTTTGGCGATTGCTTTAACCCATTTTTTATCAACCAACCGTTTTTGGGTGCTAGCGGTAATATCATAAAAAACCAATTCGTCAGCGCCTTGTTCACTATAATATTTCGCCAAAGGTAAAATGTCGCCAACAATTTGGTGTTGTTGGAATTTTACACCTTTTATGACCTTGCCTGCTTTAACATCTAAACAAGGAATAATTCGCCGTTTTAACATTTTAACACCTTTCTTAAATCTAATTTATGTTCATATAGTGCTTTACCAATTATTACCCCGTCAATCCCAAACCGTTTTAATGTATTAATTTCGTTTTCGGTTGTGATTCCACCGGATGCTTGTAATGCTAATTGGGGGTATTTATTTTTAATCATTTTGTACAACGTTTGATTACATCCTTTACTCATTCCATCCTTACTAATATCGGTGCATAAGATATATTTTGCCATCGGATACTTTTTTATTACATCAGCAAAGGTACATGTTGTAATCGTCTTCCAACCATTAATTGCGACATATCAATTCCGCTTTTGTTGCTTTAAATCTAAAGCTAAGACAATTTTTTCTGCACCATATTTTAGAAATAATGATTTAACTAATTGAGGATCAGTAATTGCTAACGATCCAATCACGACGCGGTTAATTCCGATCGCAAAAATCTTTTTGACATCATCAATACTGCGAATCCCTCCGCCTAATTGGATTGTTCCAGGAAATGTCTTTCGCATCTTTTTTAACAACGCTCAATTGTTAATTTTACGTGTTTGTACGGCATTTAAATTAACCATATGTAAAAATTTTGCTCCGGCGTTTGCGAATTTGCGAATTTGCATAGTTGGTGTTAAACGGTATTCTTTTACATCATTAAACTTACCTTGCTTTAATCGGACACAATTATTATTTAATAAATCGATTGAAGGAATAATTTTAATGGTGCTTTGATTGAAAAAATTCTGTAAAATTTTAATTCCGGCTAGCCCAGATTTTTCCGGGTGAAATTGCACACCGAAAAAATTTTGATAATTAATTACGGCGGAAAATTTTATCCCATAATCAACTTTTGCAATTGTATTTGCGGCTTTAATTGTTGGGGCGTAACTATGAATGAAATAAAAATTATCATTAATACTGACACCATTTAACAACGGGTTTTGTTGGTCAACTCAAGCGAAGTTATTTCACCCCATGTGCGGAAGAACTTGCTTTGTTTTTAACCGTTGAACTTTTAACGGAATGATATTCAAACAGTTAACATCGCCTTCCTCACTATCACTACATAATAATTGCATCCCTAAACAAATTCCTAACACTGGTTGTTTTAATGTTTTAATTACATTAATTAATTGCTTCTTTGCCAATTCGTTCATCGCATAATCAGCTGATCCTACACCAGGTAAAATTACCCATTTTGCTTTTTTAATAATTGCGGAATTATTCGTTAAGCGTGATGTGATTCCCAAGCGCTTAATTGCGGCAACTAACGATGTATAATTTGCACCGGTAGCTTTAATAATTGCGACATATGGTTGCATATTAGATTACTCCTTTCGTTGACATTAATTGATTCGATGTAATCGCAATTGCGGATTTTAAAACCTTTGCAAAACATTTAAAAATAATTTCAATCATGTGGTGAGTGTTTTCTCCGGTTACCGAAATGTTCAATGTTGCGCCAAGGTTCTTGGCAATTGCATCAAAGAAATGTTTGACTAAATCCGAAGGGAACATCCCGACTCGATCCTTCGGTAATGTGCCATTAAAGCAAAAATAAGGTCGGTCACAAATATCGATTGCGATTTCCGCTTTGGCTTCATCCATTACTAAGGTATTCGCCGCATATCGTTCGATCCCGACTTTATTACCCAGAGCTTTCTTTAAACATTGCCCAAATAAAATTCCGGTATCTTCAATTAAATGGTGGACATCAACTTCTAAATCTCCCCGCGCTAATACCGTTAATGAAATTTGGCTGTGCTTTTTAATTTGGTCAAGCATGTGATCAAAAAAGCCTAGACCAGTATTAATTTTGCCAGTACCTTTTCCGTCAAGTGTCGTTTCAACATAAATTTCCGTTTCTTTGGTAATCCGCGAAAGATTAGCAGTTCGAATATTATTTTCGATTGGTTCATTTTTTAATGCCGCAATTAAGATTTTATTTTGTTCATCGGTGCCGACCGAAATGCGAATTGCTCCTTGAACATCTTTATTTTTATTTTTAATGATGATGTTATATTTTGTTAATTGATTAACGGCACCGGATGGGTCATCAACAATTAATAAAATAAAATTAGTTTGGCTTGGAAACACTTTTTTAATCATTTTAATTTTTTTAAATTCCTTAATTAACCATGTTCGCTGTTTAATTAAATTAGCAATTTTACTTTGATAATATAGCATTCCGTTTGCTGATAGGGACGTATCAACAATATCGACACAAGGACTAGCTAGGGGATATGGTGCTAATGATTTTAATAAACATTGGATGATCTTTTTATCAGCAATTGTAATTCCCATTCGGATTCCGGCTAATGCATATGCTTTCGATAATGTTTTTAAGACAATCACATTCGGCAATTGCTTAAGCAGGGTTGTTGCTGATTGTGCATTAGCAAATTCCAAATACGCTTCATCCACAACAACGACAGCTGAATTTAGTTTTAATTTGGCGAATTTTTGTAAATCAGCAATTGGGATCAAATTACCAATCGGATTTGCTGGTGAACAAAAAAAGTAAATGTTGGCTTTGCTTAATTTTAATTTAGCTCAGTTTGGTTGATATGTATCAGTTTGTAAAGGAATATCGATTACTTTTGCACCATCTAAAATTGATGATAATCGGTATGAATCAAAAGTTGGTGAGCAAATTACAACCGATGATGCATAAGGGGTTGCAAATGTATCAACGATTAATTGAATTGATTCGTCACCACCACGGGTAATCATCACTTGATCTGGTTCAACTTGATATAGTTGGGCGAATCGATTAATTAATTTACTTGGTTGTGTCTCAGGATAAAAATTGTATTGTTTGTCACAACCATATGGGCGGTACTGCGCTTCATTTAGATCGAGATTAATTTGCTTATCATTAATATTACGAACATACGAATACGGTTCTACATCTTTTAAATTTGCTTTAATAATTTTATCAATTAATTTCATTTTTTAATCCTTTCTTTCAATGTTTTATAACGCAATAAAACTGATTGTTTATGTGCATCTAGTCCTTCGAGATCGGCTAAAATTGCTGTTGGTTTACACATTTTGATTAAACCTTGTTCAGTAATCGTTTGAATTGTCATTGATTTCATAAATGCCGCAACGGTTAGTCCACTATAACATTTAGCCGATTGATTGGTTGGCAACACGTGATTGGTTCCGCTTACATAATCACCGAACGCTTCCGATGAATAATTACCAACAAAAACTGAACCGGCATTTGTAATTTGTTTGATTCATTGCTCGGGCTTTTCAATTTGTAGCATTAAGTGTTCGGGGGCATATTGATTTGCAATGGCAATTGCATTACCAATATTTTTTACCACAATAATGTCAATATAATTCGCGTTGATAAACTTTTGTGATTGTTTTGATAATACTTGTTTTTGCCGATTGATATTTTCGATTACTGCTTGAGCAAATTGTTGATTATTAGTTAATAAAATTGCCCGGCCACCAATATGTTCAGCTTGTGCCAATAAATCAGCAGCACTAAAGATCGGATTAGCCGATTGATCGGCAATAACCATCACTTCACTTGGTCCAGCTGGTAAATCGATTGCTAATCCTTTTACAATTTGCACTATTTGTTTTTTTGCCTCAGCAACATATTGATTACCTGGTCCAAAAATTTTATTTACTTGCTGAACATTTGCCAAACCAAAACCCATTGCACAAATTGCTTGCACACCACCAATTTTATAAATTTTATTAATGCCAATTAACTTTGCTGCATACAAAATTGCGGGATTAATTTTTTTGTTATTAGACAACGGCGTGCAAACAACAATATTTTTACATCCAGCAATTTTGGCTAATGTGCCAGTCATTAGTAAGGTTGATACAAGGGGTGCTGATCCGCCTGGAACATAAATGCCCACATTTTCAATTGGTTTGAAAGTGCGAATAAGTTTTTTAGTATTATTTTTTAAAACAATGTTGCGTGGTTTTTGTAATAATGCAAATTGGTGAATGCTGTTATATGCATATTTGATTGCTTGTTTTTGTACCAATGAAAGTTGGTTAACTGTCGTATATTCTTGCGCTGTTACGGAAAAATTTTTTAATGAGTTATTTGAAAATTCGCGCTCATATTGATAAATTGCATCATTACCTTTCGCTTTAATCGTTGCAATCATTTTGGCAACTTTTTTAACAACCGATTGATCATTTTGTTCATAACGATCAATAATTGTTTGTTGTTGATCAAGTGATAATTTATTTCAATATTTTATTTTCATAAATCCTCCTGATTATTAATATTTTGAATAATTACTGGATAAACATCTTTAATAACGATATTTTCAAATAAATTGTTTTCAGTCAACGTTTTTCCTGATGAAACTAAATCACAAATATAATCGCTGTATCCAATATCAATTGCTAATTCAACCGATCCATACATTTCCACAATTTTTGCCTTAATCGCATTGGTATCTAATCATTTTCTTAAAGTATTAGGAAAAGACGTTGCAATCGTTTTACCATTTAAATCATTCAAATTTAATGTTTTTGTCTTTGATGCAATTGATAACCGACATTTTTGATCGTTTAATTTTTTAACGATTTTAATATTGTTTTGGGTTTGTTGATCAAGGTATTCATCTAATACATCATTACCAACAATACCACAATCCGCAACATTTAAATTAACCAGATTAGGAATATCATCGTCGCGTAATAAATAAATTTTATTCGGCGGTAAATCAATAATTAATTTTCGTTCGAGTTGCTGCGGCAAATAGATATTCTTTTGCAGAAGAATGTTGTTGGATAATTCGTTGAGACGACCTGATTTTTGGATTGCAATTTTCATAAAATATATAAGACATTAGTTACCATTATTTCTATTTAATGGCTCAAAATAGCGACAACGAAAAAGAGCCCGAATTTACGGGTGATGATGTTTACTTAAATTAAGAATAATTGTTTTGGTCATATTTCTATTATAATATATTTTTTAAAAAAATTGTAAAATTAAGTATTTCGCTAACGATTATTTAAATTAGTATTCGTTTTATAATATAAACATGTCGAGCATTACAACTGATGATATTGTAAAAAATTATAATTCTTTACTACACCCAGCAAAGAGTCATTGAAAAATTAAAACGCTTTTTGAAATGAAAAAAGAGTACGGAATAGAGTTAATTTATCAAACGCATGCCGACTCGTACGATAAAGAAATGGTAAACAATATATTATTAATGTTGCCTTATCTCATTTTTGGTTTGGCTGAAACGTTTCTTGCTTTGGAAATTGTCATTTATTTAAATGTCATTTTAATTATTTTGATTGTCATATATTCATTTTTATTTATTCGTAAAGTTGTTTCAAATTTCTTTACATTATCACGAAAAAAAGTTATTCGTTATAATTCGTGAAGTTTTGGTGCATGGGCATTATTATATCGTAATGATAAACATAAATATAACGGTCGCGAGTGAATGGTTACATGAGAATCGTTTGTTCGCGACTTTAAAGTCAAACACCGATGTACATGGCCAAACATTTTAGAAATTCGTTTTGCTGAAGCTGGTAAACAAATGACCTGAACATATCGTTGAATGGCGTATGTATATGGAATGTATTGTATTAATGCTACTTATGCTACCAAATCACTAAAATTGAAAAAAAAGCGACCACTTTTATTCCATATTTTTCTCTGAAATTTTTTAGCGACGATTTTTTGTTTAATTGTTCCGGTTTTGCTTGGAAGCTTTTCGGTATGAATCTGATTGTTGGATCCAGAACCCATTTACATCGGTTCGGTTCTTATTGATTCTGATTTTTCTGATATCCCGGGGTATTCTTTGTTTCCGCCGTTAGCGATTGCTGCAATTAGTATTTGGGTTGTATGAATACTTGGAACTTTTATTTTTCGAATGTTCATTGCACTCAGTTATCCTTCAGTTATCAAAAAAGCCTATGATATTTTTCCAAAAGAAGTTGTTCGTGATTTAAAATCATTTCCCGATAGCGGAAATTTACTTACGCGTTATTCAATTTATAGTAAAGCCGAAAAATCACCAACTAGTATTAGTAGTGCTGAGTGGTAATTAACTAGCGACAATTCAATCGGTTAAGCCGTTTGCTCGGCAAAATGCTAATGCCTCAAGCGAAGTAAGTTTACCATTAATTGACTTTACAGTTCCGATCCGTGGAAGTAAATTAACAAAAACGTCGGTTTTTTGATCACCTCAATTTGGTATAGAATTATAACCATTAAAAATCAAAGTATCTAAATAATTAAAATCGGTATCGAATAATCCGAAAATATTTGAACAACCGGCCATAAATTGAATTTTTGTAATATTAAAGAACTCACCAGCAAAGGCTGTTTTACCAATCTTAGTAATACTGCTTGGAATCGTTAAAAGACCAGAAAAGCCGGTAAAGAAAAATGCCGCCTTCTCAATTATCTTAACACCGTCTTTAATTATTAATTGGCCATTTAAATAAGCACAGTTTTTGAATGCAGCTTCGCTGATAGTATGCACATTTGCCGAAATCGTTAAATCACCAACTAAGCCATTATTATCAATAAATGCTTCAGAACCAATTTCCACAATACTGTATAAACGGCCACGATCATCACGAACAAAATCAGGAATAACCAAGTTTTTTGCTTCATAATTAGTATTACCAACTAAAGTGGTTGTTCCAGCTTTTCCACCGCTTGGTTCAGTTAATATTTTTAGCTCAACGACTCCAGCAATATAACCAGTTCAGTCGGTTCCGGAAAAATCACATATTTTAACATTGGTCGATGAATTAAAAGCATTTTTACTTTGATCAAAAATATAAGCGGTTCCAATTCCACCACCGCCAACAATAACAAGTAAAAATGCTAATAAAAATAACAAAAAATGGGATTTTTGTTTTTGTTTCGCTGGTTTTTTTACTACTTTTCGCTTTTTCATGATTAACAATGATCTATATCCTAATTATATATTATTATAATAATATAATGCGAAATTAGATTGCTGATCAGCTGTCCGGCAATTTCGCCCTAGTTTTTAAAAAAGTTAAGACTTCAGTTGAAGAAATCGGACTATTAATTGATTTAACAGTACCGTTTTCTGATGGAGTCCGTAGTTGGGTGCCAGATTCTCATGCGGGTAATGCGGTTCATCCGTCAACCACAATTGCACTAAATTTTGCTGTACTAAATGTATTTACATATAGCTCTACTCCCTCCATAAAAACGATTTTATCGCCGATTTCGGCTTCGTTAAAAGAAAATATCCCAAAAAACTGTTCGCCACCTTCAAGAACCAATTTCCCATCAATTCTTGCGTGGAGAAACGAATTAGCTAAGAAATATTGGGACCCAGTTTTAATAATTAGATCGCCACGAATGTGTACGCTGGCAAAAGCAAATTCATCAACGATTCCGACACTACTCGGAATTGTCAAGTTATTAAAACTGACACCTGGTAGTGCGTTATAACCAATATATGTAACACTATCAGGGATATTTAAGATCGTTAATTGGTAACAACCATAAAATGCACCTTGGCCAATTTCTTCAAGTTTGCTTGGTAATCACAATTCTCCAGTTAATTTCTGCGAATATGTAAATGAATAATTAATTTGGGTAATATAATAAAAACTTCCGGAAATTTTGACCGCATCGGGAATAACTAAATTATGCGCGGTATAGTCATGATTATCCGGAGCAATTTCGCACGTTCCGTATGATTCATTTTCTGGTTCAGTTAATACATTAATTTGTAATGAACCGCTAATATATCCTTTTCAATTTGTCCCATCAGCCCGATAGTTTTTGCTTTCATTACGGTTTCATTGGATTGATAAGGCAAAAACAATTATGGCAAATATTACACATAATAAGCAACTAATAAGTTTAATTTTGCGTTTAATATTTCGCATAAGATCATTAATTCAACAATTCAAATATACTTTAATGCGAATAAAAAACAACATATCCTATATTGGTGATCAACCACTTGGTAATGAACGAAGTTTTAAATAATCACAAAATTCAACCGATGATATTGGACTATTAATTGAACGAACCGTTCCTGTTTCGGGCAAATAGCGAAAAAGTTGTCCAGTTGGTCACGTTGGTAAACTTTGTCATCCATCAAAAACAATTGACGTGGCGCCTGAATTAGTAAAAGAATTTCAGATCAAACCCGATAGACCGTTCATAAATTTTATTTCTTTTAAATTTTTCGTGCTATTAAAAGCATTCTGTCCGATATATGTGACCGTACTCGGAAGAACAAGTGTACCCGTAAATGTATCACCATAAAATGCATTATAGTCAATCGTTTCCACGCCTTCTTCAATAATTAATGATCCATCCACTGTTGTCACTCCAATAAAAGCCGCACTATTAAGTGTTTTAATATGACCAGGAATTGTTAAACTCCCTTTTAATTCACATGCCGTAAATCCTTGGTCAGCAATTTCGGTTGGTACATATAATTGATTATTATTCGGATTGCGAACAATTTTTGGCAAAACTAAATTCTTTGCAATGTATCGCCCGTTGTTACCGCTGATTCGACATGTTCCCATGGTGTCAGCAGTTGGCTCAGTTAATATTTCCATTTCAATCCATCCACTTATATATCCTTTTCAATCAGTACCGTTAAAGCGATAAATTTTAAGTTCATTCCGATTTCATTGAATTGATAAGCTGATCGTAGTTGCCGAAAAGATACAAGTTAGCAAGCAAATAAACAATTTATAATGCTGTTCAATTTTTAGCATAATATCATAGCATCAACATTGTCAATATACTTTAAGACGAATAAATAATAGCATAATTAAATTGCGGATCAACTAGATGGTAGATTAACTTTTTTCAAATAATCGAAAACAGCACTCGCTGTAAGTGTGCCATTAATTGAGTAAATTGAACCAGTTGCTGGTAATTGATAAAATTGATTTAAACCGAGCGACCAGTTCGGTAAGCTATTTCAACCATCAGCAGTAATTTCATCAAGTTTTGCTGAACGAAAAGAATTTGCTCCCATATTTAATATGCCAGATTTTAACACAATACCGTGAGAAAATTCTGAAGCACTAAAAACCATTGAATCAATTGTTACGCCCCCAGGGATAGTTAACAGTTGATTAATTTTTGCATTTCGAAATGCTTGACTACCAAGCAAAGCAACACCTTCTTCAATTACCAATGATTCAAAACTTGTCCCTTGAAATGCATACTCTTCAACAGTTTCACAAGCGCTAGGAATAACGACTGGTTTAACAAAAGTATCGGCAGAAAAAGCAAGTCGCCCAATATACGTTACGCCTTGTGGTATTTCAATACCAGTTAAATTCGAACAATTATAAAAAGCACCAGTGCCGATTTTTTTAAGTGTTTTTGGTAATGTGACTGTACCGGTTAAACCTTCACAACTTGCAAAAGCATTATTAATTTCAGTAACATCATAATATTTACCGTTGATTTCAACAGTTTCAGGAATTACTAAATTATGAGCAGCAAAACCATCATTGCCATTAATTGCACATGTTCCGTGGTGGGTTGCGGTTGGCTCAGATAATGATGTCTCGTGAACGGTTCCATCATCATAACCAGCTCAATCTTTTCCGTCGGGCGAAAATGCAACTACCGTACGGTTTCATTTGATCGTATAAGCAAGAAAAAAGAGGCTAAATACTGCTGCAATTACACAAGCAATTAAACGCCAGTGTCGCTTATGATTAGCATGATTGATTAGTTCCTTGAATTCACTTAACATTACAAATTATGTTATACGTAATTATTATATTTGTAAATTGATTATTTCCTAATATAATTTACTGCAATTATTTTGTTCAATTGAATTCAATTAAAACGCGTCGATTTGGTTCATTTGTTTTTCAGTTATATAAGCAGCCTTCAAATATAACTGTGCCAGATGAACCAGTTAACTCATTATTACCAGCATAAATAACTATTACACCTTTGGGGTTTTCAAGTGTGCTAATATCATTATTAATTAAACAATATCAGCCACCGCTCAAGTCATATAACGGTGGTGGTGTCGATCTTTTGTATCCACTGATAAAACCAGAAATATTAAGGGGACTGTTGGTTACTCAATAGTAATTTTTAATACTTCAATTGGGATTCATTGATCCAACTAAAAATTGCAAAAATATTGCATTAAGATAACCAGCATCTGTTGGTTGTGGTGCACCAGTAATTACTTGTCCACTAAATGTACCAGATGTTTGGCGAACATATAATCATTCCGTTAATCCTAAGTTATATCCAGCGTTCGATTTTGGCGAAAGATTAGCAAAATTATTTGTGATGTAATTAATGTATTCGTTCAATGAATTAAATCCACAATTAAATGTTCCAGCACTTGGATATGTGGTATTCGCAAATTGATTATGCAAATAACTAAATTTTAGATATGGGTAAGCGGATAAATCACCATCAAAAAAATCCAACCCTAAAACATCAATGTAGTTTAATTGTGGTAGATTTGCGTTCGATCAGAAATCGTTTCCACAATACACAGTGATTTCATCTGTTGAGATTTTGTAATTATCATTAATGTTTGTTGCGCCAAGAAAAAGAAAATCATAATTGATTTGTGTTAATCGATCGAATTCAGCACCAAAAAAGAAGTTAAATAATAATTCGATTGAGTTGGTATAATCATCAAGTGGAAAGGCGCCGCTAATTAATTCGAAATCAAATTTGATCTCGCGTAAATCACTAAATTTACAACCAGCGAATGTATTATCCCCAATCGATACATTTGATGGAACTCCGTGTAAAGTACCGGAATTAAGGAAGACGGCATTATCAAAAAATTTTGCGTCATTAAATTCAAGCACTTTTAAGTGTGAAAAATCAACATTCGCAAACGTTGAACAAGCGGTATCAATGGGAAATCCCGCTGTTAGATCAGTATAAGTGTAATAAGAAAAATCCGCTTCATCTAATGCCAATTGCCGAACATTCGAAAAGTCAGTTAAAGTATTACCCGATCCACTAAATGTAAAATTCGCCGCACTAACATAGTTGGAATGAACAAGTCCAACAAATTTTGTATAACGCAAATCAACTCGATATAAACGGTGAAAAAAGCGATTTATATTGGCGTTACTATATCGCCCTAACGAAAATGCACCAATTGATGCACCAGGCGATACGATATATTGATTTGATAAATCGAATTCATTTGCTCCTTCGCCGCCGTGTTCGGCTAAATAACGATCAAGCGTAACTTCGTTTTCCATACTATCGAGAAATGCCGGAGCAAAACCGGTAATTGCTGGTTGTCCATTATTTAAAATTGTATCATTCATTGCATAAAAATCATTGGTGACAGGTAATTCAACCATTTGGATGTCTTCATCATCATCTTTTTGTTTTGGAAAAGCTAATCAAATAATTAATAATACGATTCCGATCAAAAAAATCGTTACACTAAATGCAATAAGAAACTTTTTTCATCAAGATTGACTATCAACAACCTTATGTAACTTCATACTATATTATTATTATAAATATTTATATATTTATAGGAACATAAACGGCTGCATTTGCGATGTCATTATAATTAAAGATAATGAGTATACTGACAGTTAACGGATTGTCTTATTCCGTCAAAAATAAAGAATTATATCAAAATGCTAGTTTTAATCTGAATAAAGAAGATCACATGGGAATTGTTGGCCAAAACGGGACTGGTAAAACAACATTAATTAATATCCTGATTGGGAAAATTGAACCGAATCAAGGGGAAATCTTTTGACAAAAAAATATCCAAATTGGTTATTTAGATCAACACGTTGAAATGGATCAAAATCAAACAATTATGGAATATTTAAAAACATCCTTTCAACATTTATTTGATGTTGAAAAAGAATTAAATACAGTTTATGAAAAAATGGGTGAATCGATGACTGATGAATTAAGTAATCGTGCCGAAGAATTAGCAAATAAATTAACTTATAGTGGTTTTTATGATATTGAATCAACCATCAATAAAGTTGCCGCGGGATTAGGTGTGCAAAAATTAGGCATGGATAAAAAAATTAGTGAAATAAGCGGTGGGCAAAGAGCGAAGGTAATATTAACTAAGTTATTATTAGAGTCACCAGATGTACTAATTATGGATGAACCAACTAACTTTCTCGATAAAGAGCACGTGGAATGATTAGCGAAATATTTAAAAAATTTCGAAGGCGCTTTCATTGTTATTTCCCATGACTTTGACTTTTTAAATTTGATTACTAATTGCATTATTGATATTGAATTCAAACAAATCAAAAAATACACTGGTAATTTTCAACAGTTTATGAATTTGAAAGAAGAAAATCGAAAAAATCATGCTTTGCAGTATGAAAAACAACAAAAAACAATTGAGCACTTACAACAATTCATTAGTCGTTTTGGTGCAGGAACACGAGCAAGCATGGCGCAAAGTCGGCAAAAACAACTTGATAAAATGGACATTATTCCACCGGCAAAAACATTAGAAAAACCCAATTTTGTATTCACTTCTTTGCCAGTTCAATTTGGTACAATCTTAAAAGTTGAAGATCTAATCATTGGATATGATCACCCGTTGTTACCACCAATTAGTTTTAAATTAGAATCTGATCAAAAAATTTTAATTAGTGGTTTTAATGGAATTGGTAAGACAACATTAGTAAAAACATTAATGCGACAAATCAAACCATTAGGTGGATCTTTTCATTGAGAACAACAAGCAAAAATTGGTTATTTTGACCAAGATCTAGAATGAGAAAATCCCGGCTTAACACCGTTTGATATTATTAAGAAACAATTTCCCAATGTTGATGATGTAACGGCACGAAAAATGTTAGCACAATGTGCGGTTAAGGGTAAAATTGCCATGCAACCAATTAAAACATTAAGTGGTGGTGAGCAAGTAAAGGTGAAATTATGTATCTTAATGAACACAAAATGTAATGTTTTAATTCTTGATGAACCAACCAATCACATTGATGTTGATTCAAAAGCCGTATTAAAAGAACAATTAATCAAATGAACTGGTGCAATCATTTTAATTACCCATGAACATAATTTTTATGAAGGTTGGATTACCGAAACAATTAAAATTAATAAAAAATAAATACTCGGTCCATTAATTGCATAATCATTCTATAATATTAATATAGGCTTCATAGCTCAGGTAGTAGAGCAACAGACTGAAAATCTGTGTGTGGGCGGTGCAAATCCGTCTGAAGCCACCATTTAAATCGATTGGTTTACACCGTTTTAAGACAAAAATTCAAATCACTGTCATTTCTTTGCTTTTTACCTATAATATAGACGGAATGGCAAATCAAAGTTTACGCCAAACTGCAGTAACGTGATTTTTAGCTGCAACCATTATTTATGGTCTTAGTGTTATTGCATTAATTTGATTGCTACCAATGTATATTTGCTACAAAAATGCGCTTCACGATAACAAATCGCATATTTGACTTGCTATTTTCTCAATGATTTTCGCATTTCCGCTTGGAATTGTTGCTGGCGTATTTTTACTTATTTCAGGTGGCGAATAATCTTGTTTCATTCTTACATCTTAATATCACATAACAAATCTTTTTTATGATATAATATGATATAACATGTCTGCCTATCATTCAGAAGAGATAGAGCCGATACTCAGCTCGCTCGGTACAAGTCTTAAAGGAATAAAAAAAGAAGAAGTTTTAGAACGTCGTAAAAAATATGGCGAAAACAAACTTCAAGAAAAAAAACATAAATCAATTTGAATTTTAATTGGTGAACAATTTAAGGAACCAATGACAATTATTTTATTAATTGCCGCTGCATTTGGTTTCGTTTCAGCTGGTTTAAATCTTGAACACGATGATTTAATTCCGGGCGTTTCAATTGAAGGAATTGTCATCGTTATTATTTTATTTATTAACTGAACGATCACAATTATTCAAGAAATTAAAACAACAAATGCATTGGATGCATTAAATAAAATGTCCGCACCAACATGTCGGGTAATTCGTGATGGAGTTCAAGATCAAATTCCTGCGAGTGAATTAGTTGTTGGGGATATCGTATATCTTGATGATGGCTGTATTATTCCAGCAGATATTCGTTTAATTGATGCTTCTTCCTTACGAATTAACGAGTCAGCATTAACTGGTGAAAGTGTGCCAGTGGAAAAAAATAGTGATATTGTTGTTAGCGAAAAAACCGTAATTGCGGAACAAGTTAATATGGCGTTTGCATCAACAATCGTGACAAATGGTAAAAGTTACGGAGTAGTCGTTAATGTGGGGAAAAATTCCGAAGTTGGGAAAATTGCGGAATTATTAAATGAAAATGATCACGAAGAAATTCCATTACAAAAAAAATTAAATGCTGTGTGTAAAAAATTGACAATTGTTGGAGCGATTGTTTGTTTAATTGTTGTTGTAACATCATTGTTATACGATGTAAACGGATGAACAAAAACAATTCTATTAGGAATTAGTTTAGCTGTTTCAATCATTCCGGAAGGATTACCAACGACTGCCACAATTGTTTTAGCAATCGGTGTGCAAAAAATGGCTAAACAGAATGTATTGGTTAAAAATTTAGCATCTGTTGAAACTTTAGGTAGTGTTGATGTTATTTGTAGTGATAAGACCGGAACACTGACGCAAAACAAAATGATTATTAAAGAAGTTTATGCGGGGTTAAGCCGAATTGAGCCAAGTGTTTACAATCAATATAACGAATTATTAATGGGTGGAGTTTATTGTAATAATGCTTTTCTTGAAGATGATGGTAATTTACTTGGTGATCCAACGGAAGGTGCATTCTTATTATTAGCAAAAGATACTTTTCCAAATTGAAAACAATTAAAGAATAAATATCCTAAAATCGAAGAATTACCATTTGATTCGGTGCGTAAACGCATGACCACTTTTCATGATTTTGATCACCAAATTGTTGCATTCACAAAAGGGTCAGTTGAATCGTTATTAGATGTTTGTACAAAAATTAAAGTTGATGGGCAAATTCGCCCAATCACGAGCAGTGATCGTGATTTAATTTTGCAAGAAGTTAATGAATTAGCAAATAAAGCATTCCGAACATTAGGTATTTGTACAAAAAATATTAGTGGTGATTTATTTAAAGATGAAGAAAAAGATTTAACATGATTAGGGATGGTCGCAATGTATGACCCACCCCGCGAAGAAGTAAAAAAGATTATTGAAATTTGTCATACTGCGCATATTAATGTGATTATGATTACTGGCGATCATCCATTAACAGCACGAGCAATTGGTACATACCTTAATATTTGTAATGCAAATGATGAAGTACTAACTGGTCATGATTTAGAATTATTAACTTTCCATGAATTAAAAGAAAAAGTGAAAACAGTAAAGATTTTTGCTCGGGTAAGTCCAAGCGATAAAATCAACATTGTGAAAGCATTAAAAGCCAATGGTAAAGTTGTGGCGATGACGGGAGATGGTGTAAACGATAGTCCATCATTAAAACTCGCTGATGTTGGTGTAGCGATGGGAATTACTGGTACTGATGTTGCCAAAGATGCTGCGAATATTATTTTACTTGATGATAACTTTAGCACGATTGCCGTTGCGATTAAAGAAGGCCGCAGAATTTTTAGTAATATTCAAAAAGTAATTGCCTTTTTAGTTGCGGGAAATATTGCCGAAATTCTGATTATTCTTGTGGCAACTTTATTTACCAACCAATTTCATCCCCTACCATTAACCGCAATTTTAATTTTATTTGTTAACTTATTAACCGATACAATTCCTGGAATTGCATTAGGACTTGATCGTGCATCGCCAAACATTATGACTTATCGACCGGTCGGCAATAAGCAATTCTTTAATCGCCGAACCATTTTTAATATGCTTTATTATGGAGCGTTGTTAGCTTTAATTGTTTTAGGAATTTATTTAATTGGTAAATATTCATTGCATATTGAAGATCCCAAAGTATTAGTTGCTTTATCTTTTGCGACCGTTAGTATTACGGAAATGGGTTTAATTCTTTGTTTTAAATCATCAACAATTTCCATTTTTAGTCCGCGTTTAAAATACAATCCATGAATCTTTTATTCTTCAGTTATTTCGATCGGATTAACAATCCTTTTAATTGTTACACCTGGGTTAAATGATGTCTTTGATTTAGCACCACTGCGTTGAGATTATTGAATTTACGCAATTTTGTTTTCGCTGATTCCGCTCTTATTTGCCGAATCATTAAAACTTTATACATATATTAAGAAACGTCGAAAAGTTAACACAAAACCTGCTTAATGTTATTGGCAATTTGCCAAAAAAATTGATCATATGTATGATTATACATATAATATAAGAAATGGCAACGACTAAAAAACGTGAAGCAATTAGTTACACCCATGAGATTGAACACATGTGCCCAATCTTAAAAGGTGCATATCACGGTCCAGCTCCCATTCCGCAAGAAGGAAAATGAACGCAAGCCAAAGAAATTAAAGACATTAGTGGTTTAACCCACGGGTGTGGAACATGTGCTCCGCAACAAGGTGCATGTAAATTAACATTAAATATCAAAAACGGAATTATTGAAGAAGCATTAGTGGAAACTGTTGGTTGTTCAGGGATGACGCATTCAGCCGCAATGGCTGCTGAAATTTTACCTGGCAAAACAATTTTAGAAGCGCTTAATACTGATTTAGTATGTGATGCAATCAATGTAGCCATGCGGGAATTATTTTTACAAATTGTTTATGGACGAAGCCAAACTGCATTTAGTGAAGGCGGATTACCGATTGGTGCTGGATTAGAAGATTTAGGTAAAGGATTAGTTAGTATGGTGGGAACGCAATATGGATCAAAGAAAAAAGGAGCACGTTACTTACAATTAACTGAAGGTTATGTAACACGAATGGCCCTTGATAAACAAAACCAAATTATTGGTTATGAATTTGTTAATTTAGGGAAAGTCATGGATGTTATTAAGAAAGGAGAGGATCCAAAAAAAGCGATTGCTGACAACACTAAAACATACGGTCGATTTAAAAAAGAAGACGGTGCTGTTAAATATGTTGATCCGCGCAAGGAATAATTATGGCACTATTTGAAAGTTACGACCGTCGAATTAATAAAATTGATAAAGTTTTGAAACAATATAAATTGAATAGCTTAGAGGCATGTTTAAAATTATGTAAAGATGCTGGATTCAATCCAATTGATATTGTTAAATCAATTCAACCGATTGCTTTTGAAAATGCTGGATGAGCTTATACATTAGGTGCAGCAATTGCTTTAAAAGAAAAAGCTCAAAATGCCGCTGAGGCAGCAAAATTAATCGGAATTGGTTTACAAGCCTTTTGTATTCCTGGTTCGGTTGCCGAAGATCGTAAAGTTGGTTTAGGCCACGGTAATTTAGGAGCAATGTTATTAACTGATACGACAAAATGTTTTTGCTTTTTAGCAGGACACGAATCATTTGCGGCTGCTGAAGGAGCAATTGGAATTGCGAAAAATGCCAATAAATCACGTAAGTTGCCATTACGTGTTTGTTTAAACGGATTAGGTAAAGATGCGGCACAAATTATTTCGCGAATTAATGGTTTCACTTATGTTCAAACGCAATTTGATTACTATACTGGTAAACTAAAAATTGTTAAAGAAATTAAATATTCAAATAATGAACGTGGTAAAATTCGTTGTTATGGTGCGGATGATGTACGTGAAGGTGTCGCGATTATGCATCAAGAAGGTGTTGATGTATCAATTACTGGTAATTCAACTAACCCAACTCGTTTCCAACATCCAGTTGCGGGTACATACAAAAAAGAATGTATTGAATTAGATAAAAATTATTTCTCCGTTGCTTCTGGTGGTGGAACAGGAAGAACATTACATCCGGATAATGTTGGTGCTGGACCAGCTTCATACGGAATGACTGATACGATGGGTCGTATGCACTCTGATGCCCAATTTGCTGGTAGTTCGTCAGTTCCTGCGCACGTTGAAATGATGGGATTCTTAGGTATGGGAAATAACCCAATGGTTGGTGCAACTGTAGCTGTGGCTGTGGCTGTCGATCAAGCAAAGAAAAAATAATTCCGCTTTTTATTTTTAAATATGGAATTAACTTTTAACGCATTAATTGAGCATATTAAAAATGGTCAAAATTACTTTATTACCGGACCAGCTGGTGTTGGCAAAACATATACGATTAAAGCAATCTATCAACGTTTAAAAACCGAAGGTGTTGGGGTAGTGTTAACTTCAACAACCGGAATTAATGCTTTAAATTTAAAAGGCATTACCGTGCATAAGTTATTTGGTTTAACGAATCGGAGTGATCTTGGCTATTTAGGTTTTATGAAACAGAGTTTCTTATTTCATGGAATTAAAAAACGTTTAGCAAAATTACAAGTTATTATTATTGATGAAGTTTCCATGCTCCGGGCGGATACGTTTGAATTGATCAATCAGATCTTATTACAAACTGGTGATCCAACAAAACCGTTTGGCGGTAAAACTTTAATTTTCACTGGTGATTTTTATCAAATTTCGCCGGTTGTAAAATCATGAGAAAAACAACAAAATCAATGATTGTTTACTGCTCCAGCATGAAATAACAGCAATATCAAAACAATTATTTTGAATCATGTTTGAAGACAAAGTGATCCAGTTTTTATTAATTTTTTACACCAAATTCGGATTGGAAAAATTGATCAACATGCATTAAAAATTATTCAGCGTTGTGTAAAAAATAAATTAAACGAACAAACCACACCACATTTTTTCTCAACCCGTGATGAATGTGATACATTTAATCAAAAAATGCTGGAACAAATTAAAAGCGAAACATTACTCTATGATGCAGTGGTAACTGGTAAACGCAATCGGAAATTTGCATATGACAAAGAATCAATTTTTGATTTTTGCATTGCTAAAAAGCAATTACAAATTAAATCGGGAATGCGGGTAATTGCATTAATCAACGATCCCAAAAATCGTTTTGCTAACGGTTCGTTGGGTACAGTTATTGATGCGATTAACCAAACTCGCGTTTGCCAAGTAACGGTAAAATTCGATGATTATCCCGAACCGCTTAAACTGAAACGCTACCAATGAACTAAATATAATTTAAATGGTAAGCGTGTGGCATCGGTTAAACAAATCCCGTTAATTCCAGCGTATGCGTTAACGATCCATAAAAGTCAAGGAATGACTTTGCCAAAAGCAATTATCGATTGTAAAAACATTTTTGCCTGTGGCCAATTGTATGTAGCTCTATCACGAGTTAAATCATTAAACGAATTACAATTACTTAACTTTCATCCGCGCCAATTAATTACCGCGAAAGTTGTTAGTGATTATTATGCATTGGTTAAACAAGAATTAAAAGATTCTATTCAACTTCAACTACCACACCAACATAATTTGGACCAACGTGAGTAACAATTACCGGTGGTAAGAAACGAACTGAATAGTTAATATTTGGAAATTGGTTTTTAACAGCATCAAAGTATTTTTCGGACGGGAATGATTTATCGCATTCTTTATTAGTTAAAATTGCTAAACGTTTAATTTTATGAGTTGGGGAAGCAGCTAATAAATCAGCAAACACTTCTTTACTAACGATTTGAATTGCTTTATCAAAGTTTGAACTTGAACCAAATTTTTCCAATTTTTTTGAAGTTAATGTTACGACAACTTTCACTTTAAATAGTGTTGCGACGATCGATGCAAATCCACTTACTCGTCCACCACGATGTAAATATTTTACATCGGGAACAAGTGCGGAAATTTGAAATTTATCGCCATGTGAGGTTAAGTAGCGATTAACGTACTCTTCATTTAACACACCTTGACTACGAGCGGCAATTAAATCTTCCACAATTCATTCTGTAGCTGCAGTACACATTGGTTGTTGAAATAACTTAACATTTTTATACTCACCAGCAGCTAATGCCGTTACTCATGCATTATATGATCCAGAAACTGTTCGGGCAATGGGAAAGCAAAAAACTTGACTATATTTGGTTGTAATATCATCGAGTAATTCAACAATATCACCAGGAATTGATGATGCTGTTTTAACATTTTTTCCTTGAATTAATTTATCACATACTTGATCAATATTAATATCAACATTATCCTTATAAGTAAACGTTTGATTGCCATCAATTTCTTGAACAACCATCGGGATTACATAAACATCAGGAAATTGGTTTGGTTTAATTCCTGATGATGAGTCGACAACGATTGCGATATTACTTGACATATATAATTATTATATATGACAAACACTAAAAAAATCACAAAAATCCGCTTAGCTGGAATTAGTCCGCAATCACTCGTTAACGGTGAAGGGTTAAGAACCGTTTTATTTTCTCAAGGTTGTAAACATGCGTGTCCAGAATGCTTCAATCCGGAAACGTGATCTTTTACTGGTGGCAAGTGGTTTGCAATTGATAAAATTATTGCTGACATCGTTAAACAGCAAGACTATTTAGATGGCGTAACATTAAGTGGTGGTGATCCAATTGAACAATATGAAGCATTTATTCCGATCGTTGAAGCAATTAAAGCAAAAACTAAACTTAATATTTGGTGCTATACTGGATATACCTGAGAAGAATTGCTTAAAAAAATTAAAACCGAACCGAATCTATTAACGTTTTTAAAATCAATTGATTTTCTCATGGATGGTCGTTTTGTTAAAAGTAAATTATCATCAAAGGCAAAAGATCCAAAAGCTTATCCATATCGCGGATCGACAAATCAAAGATTAATCGATGTACAAAAAAGTTTAAAAAACAAACAAACTGTTATAAAAAATTAAATTTATAATGTTCCAATAGGATGAACGATCCGCTTAAATATATTATTGTTCTTCATCATCAGAAGAATAAAGTCGCGAAGAGCTGCCCCAGAAAGAACTACCTGATGGCGGAGGGCTTCCGCCGTTGCTACGTCCGGAATTTGGTTGTGAACCGCCACCACCAGGTGCCGAAGAATAACCTGATCGTGCAGAATTTTGTGGAGGGTTATTGCCGTTGTTGCTTCCGGAATTTGGTTGTGAACCGCCACCACCAGGTGGAGGGTTGCCGCCATTGCTACGTCCGGAATTTGATTGTGAACCGCTACCACTACCGCCAGGTGGAAAGTTTAGTGGTGGGATATAACCAGGCGGAGGATCGTCTCCTTCGGGTGGGGTATCATCGCCGTTTAATCCGTAAAAGTTATCATAAGTTCCGTCGTCCTCTTCTTCTTCATTATTATCATTTATATTAAAGACCGTTTGGTTTGGATTACGTGGACCGCCGCCGCCAGGTGGAGGGTTACCGCCAGTGCTACGTCCGGAATTTTGTTGTGAACCGCTACCACTACTACCTGGACCTGCACTAAATATTGTTCCTGGGTCAGCCTCTTCTTCTTCCTCTCCGGTGCCGAAATCTTCTTCTTCTACATAATCAATATCTTCTTCCTCGTAATTATCCCTTTCGCTATTTGCTCGTGTCGTATCATATGGTCGTTGTGGCCCGCCTGATGTATTTTGTGGTTCTTCATTATTACTATCGCTACCACTATCCAGACTACTATTACTTCCCGATGGTTGACCACTTGAACGTGGTGATAACGGTGGAGGAGTTTGTGGTCGTGGTGAAGAATTACCACTACCAGGTGGCGAAGTACTACCAGCACTACTTGGATTGCTTGATGGGGGTGTTGGTGGTGGTGGATTCGTTACATTCGGTGGTGGTGGATTAACAACACCAGAACGAGGAGTTTGTTGTTTTGGTTTTTTTGGCTGCGCTTGTTGTGATTTTTGTTGAGGATCAGCTGGTTTAAAATTTGGTTTTAAAATCGGTGGTTTTCCTGGTTCAGGCGGAGACGGAAATGCGCCAGGTGTTGGTTTTGCTTTTGGTTTTGTTTCTGGTGGTTTGTCTTCATATTGATATCGTTTACCAGTAAAAAGTTGTCGTAGTTTTGATGTTCGTGTTCGAGTCATTCCTTCTGGTGCATCAGTTAAATAATCTTGGGTAACTTGATCGATTGAATCTTTCACTTCAGCACGCCGTTTGTCAAATAAAGTATTTCGTCATCAGTCGCGTGTTTCAACCGCACCAACAATCGTATTTTTTACAGCACTGAATGGAGCGGTCGCTGCCCCCAATACTTGATCACTTGCACCGCGTGCAGTTTCAAGCATTCCTTTACCTTCAGTTAACATGAATGATTTAGATGCATTAAAGTTTTCTTCACCAGCACCAAATCCTTCTTCGTATTTTGATCACATTTGATAACCAACTTGGAGTGCTGCTTCAATGGTAAATATTAAGGCAAAAGACGAAATTAAATTAATTCCACCGTAAGTAAATTGCGTAACTTTTTGCATCCCATTATTCACGATTGGCAAAAAGATTGGAATTAACGCAATCACTAATTCGAAAATAATGTAGAGGACAATAATACATCATCATTTACCGACAAATGTTTTAAATCAACTTTGCACTGATTGCTGATTACTGATTCCGTTGCCTAAATAAATAAAGCCCATCATTCAATATGCAATTAAATAAAAAGTTCGTTTGATCGCACATTGGGTGTAAGTATAAACTAATAACACCATACCAAAGACCGAAAAGACCGCTAACATTCATTGCAAAATATTTGCGTTATCAACAAAGTGATTATTTTCCGTACTACTTCAATTATCCCCATTCGCATCACCAGTAATTGCGGTATACAACGTATTCATAATTGGTGAAGAAGTATAGCTGCCAAATTTTGTTCGCACAGAATTTAATCCGGCTCGTGCATCAGCACCACCGCCGTTAATAACTAAGTTTAATAATGAATCTGATTGGGTCCCAACACAATATCCAAGTGTCGCACTTTTATCACTAAACATGTTATAAATATCGGTTGCTTGTGCGGTTAATGTTTCTGATGTACTCATGGCATCAATCGCCTCGGGAAAATTTGCAAACAAGTTAGTTGTTTGTTGATTAAATGGACTTACATAACTTTGTTCGGCAGTTCGCAATTGTTCAAATAAGTCCCGATTCTCATGCATCCAATTTAAACTTTTTCATCCACCAAAAGTTCCGACATTCCCCAGATCCGATAACGGTTTAACGGTATTTAACAATGATCAAAAATTATCTTGTAAAGTATAAAGTTGATTTTTAAAACCAGAAATTAGTGATGCAAAACTATCCGGAACTGCTTGGCCAACAGCAAAAGTTGCTCGCTGAATCGCATCTTCGTATTGGGTAATTAATGACGAAAATCCATCGGTTGGATTATTTAAGTATTTCGCAATATCTTCGTATGCATTCAAATAATTGGTGACATTATTTGTAAAAGTGCGGAAATCTAGTTTCATGATTTGGTTATATAAACCGGGTTGAACAGCATTAACCATATCTTGAAACTCTTTTGTTCCAGTATCCAAACTTAAACTTAAAATTTCAAGTTGACTACCGATTTCACCAAATGAACGTAAGTTGTTATAAAGCGGTGTTAAATAAGCAGTAAAAATATTGCTGGTTGTTGCTAGCGCGGTCCGAATATATTGTAAATCCCGTGGAATATAAACGATGATCGCATCAACGTCCTTTTCCGTTAAAACATTGAGGGAAGGCCCGGTATACCGCGTAATTAATCATTCAACAACTCCGTCCATAATAACCATCACACTTGGACCCAAAAATAACAAAGCGAGCATGATTAACGGTCAACGCAAATATTTTAATCGTGCCGATTGCATTGTGGTTGGGTGCCCGTTACTATCAATTGCACGTTTCGTGGTGAATGTCCATAAAAATGAAATAAAAAACATAAATAAACCGATAACAAAAACAAAAATCACGAGAAAGCCAAACGGTGAATTAAATTGAAATTCACCGTTAATACTAAATGAATTGGTATCAAAATTAATTCCGAATATTACCGATGCAAATCCTGAACAAAAAATACTAAACATTTGCACGATAACGTTAATTACTTGTAATGGTGCTCAAATTAGTACTTGGTAAAGAATTTCGACCAACCATCAAAGTAAACCTTTAAATAATGGCATTAAAATTACTTGGAATATACCAAATAATACATCTTCAATAACCCACATAAAAAGGTCACTAATTCATGAATTTGTTTGTGGAACTACGTTAATAATATCCATATAGTTTTATTATATTGTTTAATATAATAAAGTATAAAAAACGGATTATTTCTGATTTTCTGGTAGATCAGCGGCTTTTTGTGGTGATTGTTCATTGCCTTGTTGTTCTCGCAATTCTTCAGGTGCTAAACCAGTTGGAACTCGTTTCAATTTGCCTTTGCGTTTTCCGGCCGGTGCAAGTCCTTTTAGCGGTAGTGTATCATCTTTACCCTCAACCAATGCTTCTTTTTTACTAAGTGGCATACCGGCTTTATTTCTAGTAAAGTCGTATTGATCTTTGGCTTGATCAGCTTTTGATTTTCGATTATCTAGTTGACGATCACGGAAACTGTGAATTTTATCAGCTCCAGAGTGAACGCTGGTAACCATCTTTTTTGGTACAGTGTAAATGCCACCAATAAATGAACCAACTTTTTTTGCATAACTGACTGCTGAATTGAATTGGCCGCGTCCCGAAGTCATCATGAATGATTTTTCGGCACTGAATTGTTCTTCACTAATACCATAACTTTCTTCGTATTTACTTCAAACTAAATATGCAGTTTGAAATCCGGCTTCTAATACTAATAACGAAGTTACATTTGTAAAAATATTGTAATTTCAAATATCAACAACTGTTGTCGTAATATTTGATGTATCTTCAGCGCTTAATTGACTCATAATTACTGAATTAATAATTGGGAATAAAATCGCAATAATTTCAAACATTAAATATAACAACAAAATACATCATCAGCGACCAATAAAAGCTTTTGTTCAACTTTGCACTGCTTGTTTATTGTTAATTCCGTTTGCTAGATATAAAAAACCCATTAATCAATATGAAATTAAATAAAATGTTCGTTTAATTGCAACTTGCGTATATGTGTAAACAATTAGAATCATTCCAAATAAAGCATAGATTCCAAATAATCATTGCAAAGCACTAGCGCGATCGGGGAAACGGTTTTCGGACATGTTTCAATTGTCACCGTTAGCGTCACCTGTAATGTATGAATAAATTATTTTAACAATATTAACCGATTCAAAAGATCCGTCTTTAACAATTACACTAACCAATCCAGCGCTATCGTGTTGGCCGTTAACAATTAAATTAATTAATGAATTATTTTGTGTACCAAGTGATGAATAATAAGGTGATGATCGATCATTAATTGTGAAGTCCGCAACTTCTTTTGCGAACGTACAATATTCATCTTTTGTTCCGATTACATTTAAACTATTTGCTAAGCCTTTAAAAACCGTAATTGCTTGATTAGTATAGGTACTAACAATATGCGCTTCGGCACTTTCAATTTCGGAAATTTGTGTGATATGTTCTTGTAAAAATGTTAAACCTTTCCACGGTGTATAAACTTGTAACGATGTTGGATTACTTAATGTTTGTGCAATTTCAGCAATTGTTTGGTATTGACTTTGAATATCATATAGTGCGGTTCGCAAACCACGGAAAACAGCAATTTGATCGTTACTTAATGTAGTGTTTGGCATTAAGCCATTAATTGTGGTTGTTGCATCAGTAATTCGTGCGCTTAGTCCATAAGTCGAATCAGTTAAAAGGGTTTTTAATTCGTCATATGCGGTATTAAATTTAG
>JAITFD010000046.1 GCA_031281575.1 Mycoplasmataceae bacterium
TCTTGATTACTGATTTGGATTTTTGCATTATTGGCAAAATAATAAATCAATGAGCCAAGCCCGCTAAAAATGACTAGTGAGCCAAGGATCACTAATAATGTATGCAGCTTTGTTCATCCGCGTGAATGAATGCGCGGTGAACGTTTACGGTCTCAACCACGTTGAATATGGGTTTGATAGTATTTTGCCGAATATTTGCGCATAATATAATTAATAATTATATAGATATTATATTTGATTCATGGACAATATTATAATATATAATATAAGTAATCAATGAAGCGAACATTACAACGGAATAAAAATAAGCGATTAAAAAAGCATGGATTCTTATCACGTAATGCAACGAAGACTGGTCGTAATGTATTACATAAACGTCGATTAAAAGGTCGTAAACGTTTAACAGTATCGGATGAAAAATAATTTTATTTCAGTTAGTGATCGGCATTTGATCACGAAATTGAAAAAAGATGTACATGTATTATGGAGTAAAGTTTTTAAAATTAGCTATATTGAATCGCCAAAAACGAAATATTTAATTATTATTAGCAAAAAGAATTTTAAACTCGCTGTCACGCGCAACTTAATTCGTCGGCAAATTCGGACTATGTTAAAAACTATCAAATTGGATGTAAAGATGGCAATTAGCATTATTGTCAATAAACAATTTGCTAAAGAAACATATGCAAGCAATCTGTTAGATTTAACGAGATTATTGCAAAAAATTCATTAATGATTATTCTTTAACGAACGGAATTAAAGCAATCAATCGAGCTCGTTTAATCGCATTTGCGACTAATCGTTGATGTTTGGCACATACCCCAGTAATTCGGCGTGGTTTAATTTTACCATTATAAGCAATGAAACGATTTAGTAATTCAATATTCTTGTGATCGACATAATACGTACCACTATTACAAAAATAGCATTTGCGAGAATGGGGGATAACAACAAAACTTTTCGCTTGACTCATATTTATATTATATTATTTATTTTTAATTTCCAAATCCGCAAAGCTTGCCGCATCATCATCAATCGAGTCAGCCGGAAGCGATGTGATTGATTCTTCGTGAATCGCGGGGGTTGGTAATGCTTCATTTGTTTCTTCATTAGTTTTTGATGGTCGTGATAAACGAGCAATTTGATCAATAACAACTTCGGTTACATAAACTAATTGACCATCTTTTGCCGTATAACTGCGACGTGTTAAGCGACCATCAACACTAACTAAATCACCTTTTTTTAAATAATTTTGAATGTAATCAGCTCGTTTTTCTCAAGCAATACACGGAAAGAAATATGAATTCTTGGCACTAAATGAATCAGTTACCGCGAGATTAAAATTAACAACGCTACGGTCAGATGCGGTGTGTTTTAAGATTGGATCAGATGCAATCCGCCCAATTAATATTGCTTTATTCATTTTCGGGGTCTTCTTCTTTATTGTTTAAAACATTTTCCACAATTTCATTCATATCATCAAGATTATCAGCACTATTATCCGCAGTAAAGCGATTTGCATATTTTTCTCGATTCTCCGCTTGAATGCGTTGGAAACGTTTGTTCAAAATAAAACTTTTCTTCACTTTCTTTGGATTGATTGAATCACGGTATCCGTAAGTTTTTTCAATATTAATAATTAATTTACGTAATACATCGCTATTAATATTACATAAACGGGTAAACTCATTAATAATATTCCGATCTTCACATTCAAATGTATAAACAAAATAATAAGCATTACTTTGGCCTTTAATTTTATAGGCTAAAGGTCGTAAACCATTTAAGTCTTTATCAACTTTAAAATTCTTTTGATCACGAATTAAAGCAACAAGTGGATCCACTACTTTTTTTAATGCTTCTTCATCTAAAGATCCGTTAACTAATAAATCGATTTCGTATTTTGCCATGTCCCTTGTGGTTAAAGTCAATTGCTTGACAAGTTACACTATGTTATATATATTATATAATAATACGAAATTAATGACTTTTTTTATAATCATTGATCACTTTATTGATTAATGTAAAAGCGGTCCGATACTTTTTTCAATTGGGACTAGTTTGGGTACCGTCTTTAACCATTTTTGTTCATTGATCAATTTTTGTTCATTGGATTTTTTCCACTTCGCTTTTTTGGTATTTAATCTTCGCGGGAATTTGGGGAATAAAGTAATAGTAGTGAAAAGTAAAACTGCGGGAATTTTTACATGGATAAGACACACATAAATAACGCAATTGTTCAAGCGGGATATTAATGTTAACTTCTTCTTTAACTTCATTTAAGGCCGCAGCCGTATAAGTTTGGTCAACACTCACATGCCCGCCAACTAAACACCATTTATGCGGATTACGTTTTTTATATTTACTGCGCAATTCTAATAAAACCCGTTGGGATTGGGTGTGAATAATCCAGACCGCAACATTGGCATAATAAATCTTTTGCGGAATTAATTGACTACGGGCGATCACCTGGCCGGTTCATTGGCCGTGACGATCTAAGACACGGACAATTTCTTCTTGATCGGCAACTAAATGGGAAACCATTAATTTAATTATAAATGGAAATGTGAGCCTAAATGATAATTCAAAGTTGTTAATAACATTTGGATTAATTTTCGGCACATGCGGTCATTAAATATTTTAACGATGGTTGGTAAATCACTGTGAAATAAAGCAAATAGGGCTTGGGTCGTTTTGGTGTCAATACTTTGCCGTTGTGCTGGTGAACAGCAATTGTGGCAAATTAATCCGCCAGCTGGGAGCGAATAGGTGACAAGCTCGGTTTTCTTTCCGCACAAAACACATTGATCGGTCACAAATTCGAAATTATATAAAGCAAATAATTTTTGCACAATAAATAACAAGGTTGGTCACGGTTTAATTTGCTGTTTAATCAAGGCAAGTGCTCATGTATAAAATTCCGCAAATTCTTTGGTTAAAATGGGCATTTGCATAAATAATTGATTACAATTAAGCAAAGCAATATTTCGTTCAATGGTTCAGGGAACGGCAACTAAAGTGTGAACACTTTTTAATTTTGAAACCTTCTTGCTTGTGCGCGCGGCAAAAAAGCTGAATTCTAACAAATGACCAAAAAATAAATTACGGGCGTTTTTAGATTGTAATTTGCGAGTGCCCAATGCCAATAATGCGATCCGTGCACCATTACTTGTTAAAATCGTAATGATTTCATCAAAAATCCGGTATGGTGTGCGGGCTAATAAATAGCCCTTGGCAATTGTTAGACCCATTAATTAACTGGTGAAACTGGCGGGATGGGCGGAACACTTTGTTTAGTGCGATCCGTTGTTTTATTTTCCGTCCCTTTAAGCAAGCGCACAATATTTGTCCGGTGGCGCCAAGTAATCATCAAACCCCCAAATCAATATAAGGCAAAAACAATTAATTGATCATTTAAAGTTGCTTTTCAATTGTGGGCAAAATAAAAATCAAAACCAATGTAAGGAATAAATAAAACCGCGGCAGCGATCACAGTTACACAAATTGATGCTAATGAAACATAACGCGAGATTTTCATAATAATAAATCAGATCGTTAAAAGAATTAAAGCGGCTTTTCAAGAAATGGCCATGTAAACTCCGCCGTAAGTCCCGACGCTTTTTCCCCCGCAATAATGATTAGCTGAATTAAATGAACCGTGAATACAAGCATAGATAAAAAATTGAATGGGGAACGAATGGCCGATAATTGATGAAACAGCAGGGATATAAATCATTCAGGCTCATGATTGATCAAAGGCAAAAGCATGATAAAATAATAATGAACAAAAATAAATTGCTAAATAACCTTTCCCCCCATCCAGGAAAAAAGCAATTAAACCTAAATACTTTTTCCCTGATGAACGAATTAAATTGGTCGCTCCCACATTATGCGAACCAGAAAGCCGTAAATCGCGGTGGAGAAATCAACGGGAAATTAATTGGGCAAATAAAATGCTTGAACAAAAGTATCCAATGGCAAAGAAAACAATAATTCCAAGCGCGATCATGGTCAATTAACGTTTGGTAAATTGCGGTGATCTTCGTGCCCCGTATTTACCAAATTTCTTTCGTTCTTTAACACGTTGATCACGGGTCACTAAATGTTTCGTTTTTAAATTTGGTTTATATTCAGGATTTAATGCGACTAAGGCATTGGTAATTGCTAAACGAATTGCTCCAGCTTGACCAGTAAATCCACCACCAACAACTTTTGCTTCCACATCAAATTGTTTTGCTAAATCAAGTAAAACTAACGGTTGCATTAAATCTTGGATCACTAAATCATTCGGAAAATAAGCTTTTAAGGTTTTTTTATTAACATGAATTTTGCCGGTCCCTTCGGTTAAAATAACATGGGCAACTGAACTTTTTCTTCGGCCCAATCCTTTAAATCCGGTGGTGGTTTTGGTTTTTTTCTTAGCTGGCATTATTTTGTCACCTCCACTTTCGTTGGTTTTTGGGCTTCGTGCGTTTTACCAGCGTCAGCATAAATAAATAATTTTAAGAGGATCGCTTTACCTAATTTGGTTTTTGGCACCATTCCTTTAATTGCTTCATAAACTAATTCGGTTGGATATTTAGCAATCATTTCTTTTGCGGTTCGAGTCCGTAATCCCCCAATATATTGGGAGTGGGTGTAATATTTTTTATCCGTTAATTTTTTTCCGGTTAATTTAACCTTTTGGGCATTACGGACAATGATGTAATCACCACAATCCGTATTATTCGCAAAATTTGGTTTGTTCTTTCCGCGCAAAATGTCGGCACAAAAAACGGCTAATTTACCTAATACAACATCCGTTGCATCAACTTCGTATCATTGACGATTTTGCTTAAATTGTTCTTTGGTTGTAATTGTCGTTTTTTGCATATCTATATTATATTTTATTAATATTCATCTTTATATGTTTCCAAACCTAATTTATTTAGATCATCCCGACGCATTTTACCAGTTCCCACCGGAATCAGTTGGCCTAACATCACGTTTTCTTTTAATGTTTTAAGTTCATCAACTTGATTTTTAATTGCCGCTTTAATTAATGCGCGTTTTGTATATTGGAATGATGCAGCAGCCAAGAATGAATCGGAGTTAGCGGGAATATTACTTAAACCGATAATTAACGGAATTCCATTGGCTGGAGCTAAATTCTTTGCTAATAAGGCGTTATTAATATCTGCTAAACGATTATCAACGATGTATTCACCAACATTCAGATCCGATGCACCAGCATTGGTAATTTTAAAGCGGTTGGTCATTTGGTTAACGATGATTTCAATATATTTATCATTAACCCCAATTCCTTGGTTACAGTATAAACGTTGAACTTCGCTAATAATATATTGGCGAACACTTTCCACACCAGCAACTGCCAATAAGTCGTTTAAACGAATTGAACCAATATTTAACTTTGTTCCCACATTAACTTGGTCACCAACTTTCACTAATGGCGGTAAACGACGATCAATTAAAACATTAACAGTTTCTAAGTCACTGGCAATCGTAATTCGTTTATTAACAATTTTATGTTCATCATCTTCGATGTCGACAATTTCTGTTACCCGACCATTAATTGGACTTAAATGCGCCGTTTCATGTTCTTTTGGTTCAACAACTTCAAATAACTGATTGATCCGTTCATAACCTTGCGAAATTTGTGGTCCACCCGCAACTCCACCACCGTGGAATGAACGTAAGTTAATTTGTGTAATTGGTTCACCGATTGATTGTGCCGCAACAATTCCCACGGCCGTGTTTAATTTCACTTCTTTCGTTGTTGATAAATCAATTCCGTAACATTTTTGACAAACACCAGTTTTACATTGACAGTGAATAATTGAACGAATTTCCACGGCAGTAACTCCGGCATTTTCAATTGCTTCAGCAATTGCTTTTGTAATTAATTGGTTAGCCCCAATTAATTCATGGCCATTGGCGTCAACGACTGGTTTGGTTGTATAACGACCAGTAATTCGTTCGCTTAGTTTTTCCATCACTGTGCGACCGTCATCACTATAAATTGCACTAACAACTAGTCCAGTTGTTGAACCACAATCTTCATCGTTAACGACCACTTCTTGAGCAGCATCAACGAGTTTTCTGGTCATGTAACCGGCTTTGGAAGTTTTCATTTGCACGTCAGACATGGATTTTCGTGCACCATATGATGAGTTAAAGAATTCGTAAACTTTTAAACCATCACGGAAGGAAGAAGTAACGGGCGCTTCAATCGTATCGCGCACAATGTGGGTTTCGTTGTTTCGTCCATAATCGAATGTTTTGGCCATTAAACCACGCATTCCCACCATTTGCACAATTTGTGATGAGTTACCACGAGCACCAGATTTCGCCATAATGATGATTGGGTTATCCGCATTCTTTGGATCGGCTAAATATTTTTTAATATCAGTATCCACTTTTTTCACCGCATTTTTTCATTCTTCAATTACCCGGATATAACGTTCATCGTCAGTTAACTCACCATCAGCAAATTGTTCACGCAATGCTTTAACATGGGTATTTGCTTCTTTAATATATTGTTCTTTACCAGTATAGTCATATAAATCAAAGTATGATAATGAAATTCCTGATTGGGTTGCATATTGGAAACCTAAACGTTTAATATCATCAGCCGTTTTCGCAACATTAATGTAATCGTATTTAACATATAGTGCCGAAATAATTTTACTTAAGTTGGATTTATTTAATCCTTCGTGAACTTGATAACTTGCTAAATAATCCGTTAACGGAATTCCAACCGGTAAATAATCTTTTGCGGTTAAAGCTTTTAAATTATTTTGGTCATTGATGTAAACAAAATCACTTGGGAAGATCGCGTTAAAAATAATGCGGCCAACGCTGGTCACAATAATGCGGTTTGGTTCGGCATTCTTTTGACTATAAACATTCGAAGAAATTCCCACAATTGTATGCACGGATACAGTTTTATTATCTAATGCTCGTAAAACTTCCCGGTAGTTACTAAAAATTGTGCCTTGTCCAGGTTCACCAAGTTTTTCGGTTGTTAAATAATAAATTCCGGTCAACATATCAATTGAAGGGGTAATAATTGGTTTACCATCCTTCGGTGAAATAATGTTTTTTGATGATAACATCACTTCCCGTGCTTCGTTAACCGCTTCGTTAGAAATTGGTAAGTGAACGGCCATTGTATCACCATCAAAGTCGGCATTAAATCCGGAACATACTAATGGATGTAAACGAATCGCTTTACCATCGGTAATCTTAATTTCAAAAGCTTGGATTCCTAATCGGTGGAGAGTTGGAGCACGATTTAATAAAACTGGTCGTTGTTTAATTACTTCATTAACGATTGGTCAGATGACATTATTTTGTTCAACTAATAAACGTTCCGCAACTTTAATATTTGCGGCCAATGGAATAATTTCCGCACCACGATCATCTTGTTTACGTAATAGTTCAGCTAAGATAAATGGTTTGAAGATTTTTAAAATAATATCGACTGGAATTCCCACTTCATATAATTTTAAATCTGGTCCACCAACAATTACTGATCGTGCGGAATAATCAACTCGTTTTCCTAATAAATTTTGCCGGAATAAACCGGTTTTTCCTTTTAAGATATCGCTCAATGATTTAAGTGGTTGTTTATCTTTTGATGCGTGTGGTTTTGAACGCGAATCATTATCAAATAATGAATCAACTGCTTCTTGTAATAAACGTTTTTCATTATTTAATAAAATGGCTGGAGAATCTAATTCAATTAATTTACGTAAACGGTCATTACGGATAATAATTTTTCGGTATAATTCGTTAATATCCGAAGTCGTAAAATTACCAGTTTCTAATTGAATTAACGGACGTGATTCAGGCGGAGTAACCGGAATAACTTCTAAAACCATTGATGCGGGTTTATTGTTTGATTCACTAAATCATTTTAATACTTGTAAACGCGCAACAAGTTTTGAGAATCGCGGATTGTTTGGTTTTAATTGTTCTTTAACGCTCTTAATTTCTGCTTCAATATCGACTTCTTTTAATAATTTTAAAATGGCACTTGCACCAATATCAAACTCGATGCCAGTGAATCGAGTTAAGAAATGTAATAATTCATCAATATCAAATGGCAAATCGGTATAACGAATCTTATCCGCATATTCAACACAACGGTCGTAATCAATTGAATCTTTGGCCAATTTTGGTAAAATTTCATTATTTAAAATTTTTCGTAATGTTGCTCGATGTTTACGACTATAAGCCGGATTGGTTAGATCAATCACATCTTTGCGTTGAAAATATTGTTCCATATTTTTTGGGACATTAATGACCATGTAGTGAACAAAATAAATCACGTCTTCAATTTGGCGATCCATATTTAACACTAAAGAAATTTTAGATGGATTTGGTAATTCACGAATATATCATGTGTGAACGATCGGTGTCACTAATTTAATATGTGCCATACGTTCACGACGGACAATTGAAGGGATTACTTCCACACCACAAACTTCACAACGTTTACCACGGAATTTAATACTTTTGTATTTGCCACATGCACAAGTATAATCTTTCACTGGTCCAAAAATAACTTCATCAAATAAACCGCCTTTGGTTGGTTGTAAGGTTTTATAGTTGACAGTTTCAGCAACTGTTACCTCCCCGTGTGATCATTTTAAAATACTTTCCGTATCGGCTAATGATAATCGTAATGATTTAATTTTTTCTTGTTTTGCCATATTTACCCCTTTCTAATCGATCTCACTTTCACCAAATGACGAAGATTCACTCTCACCAATTTTCTTTGCTCCGGCATTTGGATCAGCAATCGTGAAATCTAATTTCGTTGCGACAAAATCATCCATATCGATAATTCGTGAATCAGTAATTACATCAATTTTTAAACATAATCCTTGTAATTGTTTTGTTAACAATTTAAATGCATCAGGAATACTTGGTTGGGGAATTTCGCCATGACGAATGATTGCTGAATAAGCTTTTTTTCGTGATTCCATATCATCCGATTTAATTGTCATCAATTCTTGAATATTATAAGCTGCACCATATCCTTCCAGTGCTCACACTTCCATTTCCCCACAACGTTGACCACCATTTTGGCTCTTTCCACCCAATGGTTGTTGTGTAACACGTGAGTATGGGCCAATTGAACGAGCATGAATTTTATCATCAGCCATATGATCAAGTTTCATTACATACATCACCCCAACGGTTACGGGATGATCTAAACATTCACCAGTTCGGCCATCAATTAATTTTACTTTAGCGTGCGTTTTGTCAACATCAACACCGCTTTCATCAAGTAAAGTGGTAATTTCATTCGCCGTGATCCCGTTAAAGATTGGACTTTGCACTTTGTAGTTTAAATCTTCAATTAATAAACCAACTTGGTTAAGCACAATTGATAAATCGATGACTTTGAATTCATTCCGCGCTTTGGCTGCACTATCCCAACCGTTATCTTTAAAGTATTTATCACAAACTTTTAATAATAATTTTGCTCGTTGTTCATCGATACCAAATTGTAATGCAACAGTTGCTGCATCACCCTTTTCCACTAAATTAATTAAACGGTCAACAGTTTTTAATCGTTCAGCATAACCTAAATGAGTTTCCAATAATTGTCCGATATTCATTCGGGAAGGAATACCGTGGGGGTTTAAACAAACATCAACAATTGTTCCATCTTCTAAATGCGGCATATCTTCAACTGGTACAACAATCGAAACAACACCTTTATTTCCGTGTCGTCCGGCTAATTTATCACCAACTTGAATTTTTCGTTTTTGGGCAATAAATACTTTAATTACTTGTAGATCATCATCTTGTAAAATATCTTTATCGCGTGCATCAAATTTTTGGATTCGACAAACAACACCATCAACTCCATACGGTAAACGCAAAGATGAATCTTTGTAATTACCGGTTTTTGGTCCAAATAATGCTTGTAAAAGTTTTTCTTCACCGGAAACTTCAACTTGTCCACGTGGGGTAATTTTTCCAACTAGAATATCGCCTTCTTTAACTTCCGCACCAACAAGAATAATACCATCTTCATCAAGGTAACGTTTTGATTCATCAGAAGTATTGGGAATATCACGTGTAATTTCTTCATCACCATTTTTTGTACGTTGACAATGAACTTCGTATTCTTCGATTGTAATTGACGAATATAAATCTTCATGATAAACTCGTTCAGAAATAACAATCGCATCCTCGAAATTATATCCGCTTCACGAAACAAAAGCAATTAACATATTTTGGCCTAATGACAACTCACCATTATTCATTCCTGAACAATCAGCAATAATCTCACCGCTTTTAACTTTTTGACCAACATTAACGATTGGTGTATGGTTGATGCATGTATCTTGATTTGAACGTAAATATTTATTTAAACGATATGTCGTTGAATCAACAGTAATTTTTTTACCATCAACGAACGTTACAGTTCCGTCAACTTCACTAATTACACCCATTTGTGAGTCATGGGCAACACGATACTCGCCACCAGTTCCTACAGTTGGGGCATGTGGTCGTAATAACGGTAAGGCTTGACGTTGCATGTTGGCCGCCATTTCAGCCCGGTGACCTTCATCGTTTTCAACAAACGGAATTAAACCAGTTGAAATGGAAAAAAATTGTTTTGGTGAAATACTCACATATTCAATTTCAGCGACTGGAGTAATATCTTCCACACCGTGATAACGTGCTTGTCATTCGTTCACAGTAATTTTA
>JAITFD010000047.1 GCA_031281575.1 Mycoplasmataceae bacterium
TCTTGATTACTGATTTGGATTTTTGCATTATTGGCAAAATAATAAATCAATGAGCCAAGCCCGCTAAAAATGACTAGTGAGCCAAGGATCACTAATAATGTATGCAGCTTTGTTCATCCACGCGAATGAATGCGTGGGGAACGTTTACGGCCCCAACCGCGTTGAATATGGGTTTGATAGTATTTTGCCGAATATTTGCGCATAATATAATTAATAATTATATAGATATTATATTTGATTGATCGACAATATTAAAAAATAAGATATATTTGTTAAAATCGAACAATAATATACAATTAAACAATTGTATATCCGCCATCAATCAAAATGTGTTGTCCGGTTACATAGCTTGATGCCGCGGATGATAAATAAATAATTGTACCGTTTAATTCACCAATATTTCCTGGTCGATGTAACGGACAAGATTTGTTATATGTATCGACTAAACCAGGTGTTTTAAATAAAGTGTCTTTGGTCATTTCGCTTAAAAATAAACCTGGGCCAATTGAATTAACGGTAATATTTCAATAGCCATAGGTGGCAGCCATGGCGATTGTTAATCCGCGTACTGCGCCTTTTGATGTGTTATAAACATGTCGCGCACCTAAATAAGAAGGTTCAGCAGTAACGGCTTCAATTGATGCTACATTAATAATCCGACCAGCTTTATTGCTAATCATATTTTTAAGCACATATTTTGAAACAAGGTAAATACCGGTTACATTGACATTCATTGCTTTTTCTCATTTTTCCAAACTCATTCGATCAACCGTTCCTGGCACAGCAATTCCGGCATTGTTTAATAAAATATCAATTTTCGGAAATTTTTTTAAGGCAGTTGCAACGGCAACTTCCACTTCTTTTTCATTACCAACATTCGCGATTACACTTAATGTTTCAACATGGTATTTTGTACTTAATTCTGTTGCCAATTTTGTGGCATCAACGATGTCCAATAAAATCACATTTGCTCCAGCTTGCGCATAAGCGATGCATGCATCTTTGCCAATTCCACTGTTGGCACCAGTGACAAATGCCGTTTTGCCGGTTAAATTAAACAGTTCTGTGATCGCATTTTTCATACTTTAATTATATGAGATAATATTTAATAATATATAATTATATTATTAGGATGGTAAAACGCATTGTCGATCAAGATTCCAGTCGTACAACAACCCGTGTTGAGCATAGTGTTTTTGACGAAAAAGACGAAAAAAAGTCGGTAAAGAAAAAAGAGGAAGAAAATACTGGGTTTAGCATTAACCGTTTTGGGGTTATTGCCATTAACGAAGAAGAAAATCAACAAGTTAAGAAAAATAAAAAAGTAAAAAAAGTCGCACATGTTCGGGACATTAAATCGATTGCATCGTTTCGTTCATACCGTTTATCGAAAAAAAGTTGACACCGATTATTCAACACTGTTGACGAATCAGTTTTCATGAAGTATTCGGTAAAACCGAGTGATTTTCCAAAAGATTTCGAAAAGAAACCGGTGATCGCATATACACCAAGTCAAGATCTAATTCAAATTAAATCAAATCATACAATCAAAATCGAAAACAAAGTTGCCCGTTATGTTTATTTACATATGAACGAAAAAGCATACCATGATTTTTGTGTTCGTAATTTTATCATCTATGTTTCGTTAACGGTTTTTTTCTTCTTGGGATTATTTATTTGATATGGCGCAAACAATGAACACAATTATTTCGATGGTTGATTCAGCGGACTTAACAACGATCAACGTAGTATGCTTGAATCTTTCTTATCATTTACCGGGATTATTCTACCCCTATTAATGTTGTTGATTGCTGTCATGTATAGTGTAACAACCGCCAATGCTTTTTATCAGTCACTTGATAAATATTTAAGAACTGAATATTACAAAAACCGTTGTGCGAGTTGTGATAGTTATGAAAAAATTAAACATCTAAAACGCAAACGTGCCTATCTCGCTTACCGCATGCGTTACATTTCCAAACCAATTTGAAAAGAATACATTAAGAAAAAATATCGTAAAGTTTTTGGAATCTACTTCAAACGCAAAAATGCAGTAACACCGCAATTCACTCAACAAACAAAATAACGTGAAGCAAAATACTCCCAATTTAAAACTTGCTGGTCAACGTGCACAAAAAGCGAAAGTAATTTATCAGCATTTACATGATGATCAAACAATTCGTCATATCGGAAAACAAAAAACCTGCTATGTTCGTTCTTATGGATGCCAATCAAATTTATTAGATGGAGAAACAATGATTGGTATTTTAAAATTGATTGGTTATCGGGTTGTTGATGATATTAATCAAGCGGATCTAGTTATTCTCAATGCGTGCGCAGTACGGGAAAATGCTGAGAAAAAAGTTTATGGTGAAATTGGTTTGTTAAAACGCCAATTTAAATTACGGAAAAACTTTATGCTTGGCGTATGTGGTTGTATGTTTCAACAAGAAAATACAGTGAAAAAAATTATTGAGCATTATCCGTATGTCAGTTTTGTATTTGGTACCCATAATTTGTATGACCTACCATATATTATTCAAGAAGTTGATGAAACAAAAAAACAAGTAATTAAGGTTTATTCAAAAGAAGGCGATGTGATTGAAGGATTGCCGATTGATCGAACAAACAAATTCAAAGCATTCGTGAATATTATGTACGGCTGTGATCGTTTTTGTTCGTATTGCATTGTTCCCTACACGCGTGGAAAAATTCGGAGTCGGAAAAAAAACGATATCCTTAATGAAATTAAACAATTGATCAAGGATGGCTATCAAGAAGTAACGTTGTTAGGTCAAAACGTTAATAGCTATGGCAACGATCAAAACGACGACTATCATTTTGTTGATCTATTAAATGATATCTGCCAATTGCCAATTAAACGCATTCGATACACAACATCCAATCCATGAAACTTTGATGAAGCGATTGTTGACTTACATTGTCGTTATCCAAATCTCATGCCATATTTCCATTTGCCAATTCAAAGTGGCGATGAAACAATTTTAGCAAAAATGAACCGGCACATGAAGATATCCCGTTATTTAGCTTTAATCAGATACATTCGTCAGAAAATACCAAATGCGACAATCTCAACTGATTTAATTGTGGGATTTCCAAATGAAACCGACGAACAATTTGCGAATACGCTTAAATTGTACAACGAAGTCCAATTTGATAACGCTTATACTTTCATTTATTCCAAACGCAGTGGTACTCCCGCGAGCACGATTGTCGATACAATTCCGTTAAATGTCAAGCAACAACGTTTAGCAGAATTAAATAACTTGGTTCGAAAATATGCCAAAAAGAATAATCAAAAATTTTTGAATCAAGTTGTGAATGTTCTTGTCGATGGAAAATCAAAAACGAATGCGGATGTTTATACCGGTTATAGTCCGGAATGAAAGGTTGTGAATTTTACCGGTAAAACTAAACCCGGAAAATTTGTCAACGTCAAAATCACGGCAATTTCCCAATTTTCATTAACTGGTAAAATCGTCAAGTAAGTTTTATTTCTTAGTTGATTTTTTATTTTTTTCTTTTGCAACAGCTTTTTTTGGTGCGGCATTTTTCGCTTGATTTTTTGCTTCATTTTGGGCTTGTTTTTTTAATGTAGCAAGATAACGTTTGCGTTGAGCAACAGCTAATAGTTTTTCATTTTTGATTCGTTGTTTATCCGTTTTGATTTTTAATTTACGCTCACGAATTTCTTCGGGCGATAAAAAGGTATTTTTTAAAATTCGTGAATATGCATCATGAGCCGCATTACCAGTTGAACCTTGCCCCGGTTTAGCCGAACGTAATAGTTTAATTGTGTTTTGACTAATTGTTAATGCGCTTTTTGTTTGTAATGCAATAATAAAAACAATTAAATTACAAATAATACAAATGACACCTAAAGCAATTACTAATCAAGTCATTTGCGTAACTCGTCCATCGCTTTCACCAAACATCCATCAATGATATAAATCTAAGTCTTTTTTTGTTTCAATAAAACCAACTTGCACAAATAGCACAACTAAAATATATGCAAGAAAACAAAGTGTAAAAATGGTATTTAATGCAATAAACAATTTTTTTAATCGTGAAGACGAATAAATGTCTTTTGCTAGTTTATGTCGTTCTTGATGTGAGATAAATGCCATCTAATCATATTATATCGCAAATATATAAATTATTTTGTAATTGTTTGGTCAAACGTAAATCGATTTTTCGAATTAAAATCATGCTGTTGTTCGCGATATGCTACGAGCAATGTCAGCAATTTATGACGGATTTTTGTTAGATAGTTTTGGTAATAATTCCGGCCATAACCTAAGCGGTGGTTATGGAAATAACCAATGCATGGAGCAACCAATACTTTAATTTGTTTTGGTTGAATAATTAAGCCAGTTGTTGGTTGTTTGATATGGTTAACAATAATATTCGGAAAGCGCAATGATTTAATTTCGCGAAACCACATTGTGCGATCATCAAAGCACGGAATGCAGACACGGATTTGGTGATCAAAACAAAATTTAATTAGTGGCGTTAGATCTGGCTCAATTGATTGCGCCGAATACAAAGCAATAAAATCATTTGTGGAAAATATTTGTTTTTTAACAGCATCCATTAACTGTTGATTGATTAACTGATCGCGCTTTGTTTTATTTTTAATTCCAATCCGTAATTTTGTTATTAAACGTTGGCGCAATCAATTATGGGGTTTCTTCGAATCAATAATTAAAATCCGATCATGACCAGCTAAATCTTTTTCAAATGTCGCATAATTACTTAATTTGTATTTTTTTAATAATTCCGTTAATCCGCGTTTTTGATCATAACCAATTTCGAAAATAATTAAAAAATTATCGGCCATAATTTTGCTAATATTTTTCATAATTTGTTGATAAAAATAAAGTGGATTATCGTGATTAGCAAAAGCGATTTTGCTTTCATATTTCACCATTTTCTGATCCAAAACTTTCGGATCAACATAAGGCGGATTACAACAAATAACTTGTAGTCGTTGGCGAGTGTTGTTTAATGCATGAATAAAATCATCAACAACCAAATGACATCGTTTTTGATTAATTTGATTAAGCTGTAAATTTAATTTTACATTTTTAATGCACAATGGATTAAGATCAATAAAGTGCATCTTTGCGCTGGGTAATTGTTGTAAGATATTTAAACCAATTGCACCAGTACCGCAACAAACATCAGCAATTTGCTCATATTGATAACGTCTAATCAACGTGATCGCTTTTGCAACTAATCATTCGGTTTCAATCCGGGGAATAAAAACCGATGGTAATACTTTAATTTTCGTTTGATAAAATTTAATTTCATTACCAACAATTATTTCTCACGGCTTGCCATTTTGATATGCCACAATTGCTTGACTTAATTTTCTGGGTATAAAATCAATTGGATCATTACGGTATTTCGTATAATCCAATCACGATTTAACTTTTTGGGAGTAATGAAAAACAAAATTAAAAATTATTTGTTTATTAATTTTCTGATATTTTTTAATTAACTGATCAAGATAAACACTAAAGGAAGCTGCCTTAGTCTTTTTTATCGTCATCTTTTTTCTCAGTATGTACTTTTTTTGTTTTCTCTTTAATAGCTTTATCGGTGTTAGGAATCGAGAAATCAACATGATTTTTTGCTTTATATGCAATTACTTCTTCTGGTAATTTCTTTTCTTTATGAATGTAATAAATTTGATCACGTAAAATTGTTTCTAAACATAATAATGTTTCAACGATTAAACTTAGTTCGTGTTTATTTTTGTTAATGATCGATAATGCTGTATCAAAATTATCGCGTAAGATTTTTTCAATTGTTACATCAACTTTTAAAGCGGTATCTTCGGAATATAATTTTTGGTATTGCGGTCCAGAAGATTCGGTTGGAATTAATTGCGTTAAACCAAGTTCGCTCATTCCTAATTGTGCAACCATTGATCGAACGGTATTTGTTGCACGATATAAATCATTGGCCGCACTAGTCGAAACGTTGTCTGCACCATAGATTACTTGTTCAGCCGCACGTCCAGCTAATAATTGGGTTACTAACGCTGATAGCTCTTTTTTTGTTTGAATTCGTTTTTCTTGTTTTTCAGGATTTGAAACAGTGTATCCTGCTGCCATTCCCCGGGGAATGATGGTAATCTTTTCCACGATATCCGATCCTGGCGTATATAACCCAACTAATGCATGTCCGGCTTCATGGACCGAAATTTGGCGACGTTCATCTTCCGTAATCACACGCGTTTTTTTCGCTGGTCCGGCAATTACCCGATCAATTGCTTCATCAATTTCAGCTGTGCCAATTACGGTTTTATTATTTCGCACGGCTAACAACGTTGCTTCATTTAAAACATTTTCCAAGTGTGCTCCACTCATTCCAGGTGTTCGCCGTGCGATATCGTTCAATGATACTGCTGAAGAAATATTTTTATTCCGTGAATGAATTTTTAAAATTTCTTCACGTTCAGCGATATCGGGTAAATAAACTTGAATGTGACGATCAAAACGACCTGGTCGTAAAATTGCTTCATCTAATGAATCAATTCGGTTGGTTGCTGCGATCACAATAATTCCCGCTGTGGTATTAAAACCATCCATCTCCGCTAGTAATTGGTTGATTGTTTGATCCGCAACACCACCAGCATAATCAAATTTACCACGTTTCGCAGCCACCGAATCGATTTCATCAATAAAGATAATTGATGGTGCAACTTTTCGCGCCTTACTAAATAAATCTTTCACCCGTTTTGTTCCAACGCCGACTAGCATGTCATCAAATGAAGAACCGGCTGCTTGGAAGAATGGAACATTTGCTTCACCAGCAACAGCCTTTGCTAATAAGGTTTTACCAGTTCCTGGTGGACCATATAAAATGATCCCTTTTGGTGTTCGTGCACCCATTGATGCATATTTCATAGGAAATTTAAGATAGTCAACTAATTCAATCAATTCCTCTTTTTCTTCTTTAATACCAGCAACATCGGAAAAATGCACATTTGATTTCACCAATTTTGATTGCGATTTACCCATCGAAAATACCGATTCGCCGTTTTCGCCAGCAATTCCACCCATTCCAGCACCTTTACGCATAAATCAGAAGAATAACAACAATAATAAAATTGATGGACCAAATTGCAATAAGTAATATAACGGTGATGGATCATTCGTTGGAATTGATGATTTTACATCGGTTAAATATTTAAAGAAGCTTCAAATTTTACTTTCTTCGGAATCATCATCGTGAAATTGGTATTGATTATCACCAACGATCCAAATATTTTGGTTATTACTGATATCGTTAGTAATTCGAAAACTAATTGTATTAGGTACTAAAAATTCCGAAGACTCAGTGTTTGCATATAAAATCCAAACTTGCTTGTTAGTCACGGTATAATACAATTCAACTCAACTGTTTGAATGTCAATCTTCCGTACCGGTTCCCCGAATTGTTGATGTTTTCTCAGTCCCATTTTGGCGATATTTAACTTCAAACTTACCGTTGCTAGTAATTTGCAAACTAGTTGGGGTAACATGGTTTGATTTCGGTGCACAAGAAACAATAATAATTGCGGCTAATCCAGCAAGCACCAATAATCAAACAATAATTTTGATGTGTTTGCGACGTTTATTGACCGGATTATCAACTGTTGTAATTTGGGAATTATCAGGTAAATTTGAATTATTAACGTCGGCTTCTTTTTTTTCAGGGGCAGGAATCATTATCTATATTATATTATAATAAAAATATATGGCAGAAATCATTCAAGCAAAGGATTTACGTCCTGGAATGACATTTTTAACACCGAAAGGGGACATCCTATTGGTTTTAGAAAACACTTTTAATAAAACCGCAATGGGAAAGGGGATTGTTAAGTGTCGTGTAAAAAACTTACGAACTGGATCAATTACATGAGAACCATTAACTGGTGAAAAATTTGAAAAGGCAGAAGTTAGTACTGTTGAAATGGATTTTAGTTATTTGGATGGTAGTAATTATGTATTTATGGATCAAAACACATACGATACCATTGAAATTCCAAGTAGTAAATTGGAATGAGAAAAAAACTTTATTGTTGAAGGTGTTAAATTCCGTGTCCGAAAATATGGTGATGAAATTTTAGATATTGCACTACCAGATCAAGTTACATTAACGGTAAAAGACGCTGAAGAGGCGATTCAGGGAAATAGTGTTAATTCCGCAGGAAAAAAAGCATGATTAGAAACTGGATGAATGGTCGAAGTACCACAATTCATTAAAAAAGGCGAAAAAATTATTGTTAATACTGCGGATGGAAAATATGTTGGCCGAGGTAAATAATGATCGAGTTTATTAATCCGCAAAAACACGGAAATATCATCATTGACGAAAATACAATTAAAGCGGTTATTAGTAATTTGTTAAAACATTTTGCGATCATTCAACTAGAAAAAATCGCCATTTCACTTAATAATACTGATTATTTAATCGAAATTATTTTACGTGATGATCCACAATTCCCTTTTAACAAGATCAATGATATACAAACAGAATTAAGGAGGATGATTGAAACGAATCTCGAAATTTATAATTTCATTATTTGTTTCAGCGTTAAAATCTAATGGAAAAACAACAATGAAAAAAACGAATTGAAGTGTTTCGTTATATTTATGGTTTTATTATGGATCCAATGACGCCAGAACAATTAATTCAAACAGCATTTACTAAATACGATTTTAAACCTGATCAATTAAAAGTAATCGAGTATTATGCGAACAACTATGATGCGATTGAAAAAATTGTTCAATCTGCATTACCTGGCACATGAACTTGAAATCGGATCAAACCGATTTTAAAAGCAATTTTATTTAGTTCGTATGCCGAATCCGTTACCATTCACACACCAAAAAAAGTCATTATTGATCAAGCAATCATTAATACCAAAAAATATTCTGATCCGGATGATTACAAATTTATTAATGCGGTACTTGACAAAATCATTGCCAAGGAGGACATAAAAAATTAGCACAAATATTGCCAAAGAAAATAATTTAAATTTTCGTTTCACCAAATTCACCTTTATGTTTGCAAACATTGCGATTTTCATTGGTTATTGTCTTGCATACGGAATTAATCGGACCTTGACAATTGATGCAACGCGGGAAGGACTAACGTGAATTATTTTTGCCTTTAATATGATCTCGCTCGGTTTGTGATTTATTACTTTTTGATTTAACAATAAAGACATCGAAGTGATGCGCGCAATTATGCCAAAAAAATTGTTGCGCATCTACTGATCTTCGCATATTGCCTATTTTGCTTCGTTTTTATTTTGTTTAACATTGTTTTTTATTCTTGGCAGTTTTCGTAATATTCCCACCGACACATATTATTTATCCGTGCTAATTCCGGGCGGAATATTAACATTATTTGTTGTTGCTTTTGGCCGCTATGCAACTTGAAAAATGGAATTTTTTTTATATAAACGAAAAAGTTTATTGCCAAAAAGCGATGTTGCTATCACGACGGATTTAACAGTTGAAAGCGACAAACAAGTAACGAGCGGATTAACTGATCATAGTGAAAGTAAAGAATAAACGATTTAAAATCATTAATTTAGGTTGTCGTGTGAATCAATTCGAAAGCAACTTAATGCACGATTTACTAGTTAAAAATGGTGCAATTAATTCCACAACAAGTAATGATGCTGATTTAATTGTTATTAACACGTGTAGCGTTACTAATAAAGCTGATAAAAAATCTTTATACTTTATTCGTCAATCGCTAAAACAACCAAAGCACCCAGTTGTAATTGTTACAGGATGTTTTAGTCAATGAGCATTTGCCGAAATTAAAAAATATGGTGTGCAAATTATTATTGGTAATCAATATAAAAATGATTTGATCGCAATCATTAATGCCTATCAAAAAACACCAATCTGCAAAGTGTCAAATATTCGTGAACAAAAAAAATTTTCGTATGAAAATGAGCAAACTTCCCACGGCGATTTAACCCGTGCATACATTAAAATCCAAGATGGCTGTAATTACATGTGTTCATATTGTTTGATCCCATATGTTCGTGGACCGCAACGTTCATTAGCGGCAAAGATTATCATTGCCCAAATTAATAAATTGGTTGCGAATGGTTATCAAGAAATTATTTTAACTGGTGTCAACACCGCAGGATACAATGATGGAAAATATGATTTTTATCAATTATTAAAATTGATTAATGAATTACCTGGAGAATTTCGCATCCGTATTTCTTCTGTTGAACCATTTCAAATTACAAAAAAGCACATTGATTTGATTGTCAACAATCCTCGCTTTTGTCAATTCTTCCATTTGTGTTTACAAAGCGGTTGCGATCAAACACTAAAATCAATGAATCGTAAATATACAATTAAAACATTTAGCGAAACCGTTAAATACATTCGCAAACTTAATCCGTTATTTTCAATTACAACGGACATTATTGTTGGTTATCCAACTGAAAGTGATGCTAATTTTCAGACATCATTAACAAATATTAAAAAAATTAAATTTGCCAAAATGCACATTTTTCCATTTTCTGTTCGGGATCATACGGTTGCGGCAAAATTACCAAACATTGTCACGCCAAATGCTTTAATTACACGCGGCAAAATTATGGAAACATTAGATCGCGAGAACCAAAAGCTTTATGGTGAAAAATTTATTAATAAAAGCGTTGATGTAATTTTTGAGAAATCAAATCTAGCTGGATGACAAATTGGTCACAGTGAATATTATTTTCGTGTCAAAGTAAAAACAAATAAAATTTTAACGGGAAAAAAATATCGGGTGAAAATTACCGAAATAAAAAATAACGAATTGGTTGGAATCATTATTAAATAATTAGCGGTGGTGATATGGGTGACCGTTTTCAATCATTTGTGAACGATAAATTTGTTCAATTAAAATTAGCCGCACAACTTCATACGGATAAACCAATTTACCTAAAGATCAAATAAAATTAGCCCGTTTAACTAATGCAGCATTTACACCGTATGATCCGCCAATTACGATGACGATTGAACGATTAACAATTTGCAATTGTTTGTTCAATTGATCGTTGTCAATTTCTTTCCCTTTTTCATCAAGTAAAATCACGTAATCTTCCGGTTTAATTTTCGCTAAAATATTTTGCGAATCAATATTTCGCGCTTGTTCATTTTGCAGATCACATTGCGGTAAAAGCAATAATGTTGTTTTAAACTGTTTATGCAAACGGGCTAAATATTCCTTGATCGTATCATCATAACGTGTTTTTTTACCAATCGCAATAATTTTAAGCATAACACTTATTTATTGCGTCCAAATGTTGCAGTATATAATACTGGTGATAATTTTTTTAAAGGAATAATTACGCGGGCATCACTGCTAATCAATTGGGTAAAATCATCATAAACTTTTTGAATTAATTCGGGCATAAATCCGACTCGACCAAAACTTTTAATTTTTAGTAATACTTGATGGCCGTCATTAATTCAACCGATGGCTTTTTTTGCATTTGTTGATAAATCATTAAAACCAATTTGGGGTTTAACAGCAATTTCTTTCTGCTTTAAAGTTTTTTGTTTGCTATTACTTTGTTTAATTTTTAAATTGTAGAGATATTTTCCGCAATCAATAATTTTCGCCACAGCTGGTTTACGCGCATCATCACTATCATTGATTAACACCAAATCCAATTCCTCAGCTTGAGCTAATTGCAACGCCTTCGTCAAAGGAATCACCCCAAGATTTTTGCCATCGTGATTAATCACTAATAACGATTTGTGCTTAATTTGTTCGTTAATTAATGGTTTATCGCTTTGCATCGAAGGACATTATTGTCTAAAGAATGATCAAATTCCATTTAACACTTTTTGGAAATCTCAATCGTATTGAACTAATAGATCGATGAAATAAGCACCAAACAATACAAGCACTAAGATAATGGCAATTAATGTCAACACACTTGATTTCAGTCAAATGTTAATAAATAACAAAAATAATAGAATTAATGGTGCATAAAAAGGGATTAATGCAATTAATGTTGTGAAGTTGATCTCAAAGACAAGATCGTTAAGTACTACTCCCATTACATATATTATAATATAGACAACTAAACGATGTCTTATAAAGATCCCGACATCCGTCGTCAACTAATCTTAGAACATTACGAAAATCCATTAAACAAAGTTAAACAAAAACAAATGAAGAACTATGTTTGTGGTCGAAAAGATTCGCCTTCGTGTATCGATAACATTACGGCTTTCATCCGTTTTGATGGTGATCGAATTGTTGACCTTAAATTTACCGGAATTGGTTGTGCAATTGCCACATCATCAACTGATTTAATGGCCCAAGCATTAAAAAATAAAACGCTTGATCAAGCCCAAGACATTATCAAAAATTATTTAGCAATGATTGATGGTAAAAAATTTAATTTAAAAACATTGGAGGCATTAACAATTTATGATAATTTACACAAACAATTAAATCGGATTAATTGCGGAAAAGTGGGAATTTGAGCAATTGAAGCCGCCATTAATAAATATCAGAAAAAATAACAAATATCTAAAATAGCGTAGCTATTTTTGTTATTATGGTCACAAGACAAAGAATAATTCGTATTCGATGTTTTGTGTATAGAAACGGTCATTTGGTAAACCGGTTAATACAACACGATAAATAACACCATAATTTGGAATTGTTGTATATGGAGTGGCATCTTGAGCAATTTGAATGTGGGATCAATTAACTGAAGTATTAATATCGGTACCGGTATTAGGATAGTCGGTGTGAGCATCAAATACCATTAAAACATACATTCAATCAGCGAATACTGGAATGGCATGGAACACTCACATACCAACGGTACGTGTACTTGGAAATGTCACTAAACCAAGATAACCAATTGCGAAATCATCGCCAATATCAGCATCGAATGATTCAGGAACAAATGCAGTTACATTAATATTTTCACCATCAACTAAATCAACCGGTGGGTAGAATGAATAAATTACCCGTAACGATTGCGATTCTGGTTTATAGTTAATTGAATCTGGTGTAACCGTAATTAATACTTCAAAAACATCATGATAAGTTAAGTTAGCCGAGAAAATCGGTTCAGCAACAATGTCAAAAACCAAATCAGTTCAAATTACATACTCATTTAAACCAGTACCAGTAATTGGGAAAAGTGTTTGATTATCATAACGAATCATTAAATCAATTAATTCTTCACGGGTAATCAACTCTTGTTCTTCATCGTAAGGAATAATGAAACCACCTTTTGCTTCATTTTCATTAATGTAAATATCATGTTTATAACCATAATGCGTAGCTTCATCGACTTCACCGAATGATGTTGAGTTAATGTTAATTTGGTTTTTTAATGTTTTTAATTCATCTTCTTCATAGAATTGATATAAAACATAATAAACCTTCAAAGTAACAGTTGAATCATAAACCAATGATGTCGGTTTACCAACCAGTGTTACTTCATAAACATTCCCGTAATTTGGATCAAGCCGGAAAATCGGAATTTCTAATACTTTAACACCGATATCATCCCAAATTACACTACTATTTAAATTCGTACCAGTTGCATATTTTGAACTACGATCAAATTCACGTAAATAAAAAATGATGTCAGCAAAATCTGGATGTTCTCAAAAAATGAAACCGCCAACAGTATTTGATGATACATTAATTTTAATGTTGTTTGTATAACCAGTTTGACCACTTAAAACGGTTGGAGTAAATTGCGAAACATTAATATTTACTCCATCGGTTAATGGTGCACGTTCATGAATCGTAAAATTAATTCGCAATGTTTCACCGTTCCGATCATAGTTATAATATTTTTCCGAACCTTTTAATGTTCGGAAAACACAAAAACCACTTTTATTATCATCGGCAATTTCCGGTGTATTAGCTTGAATTGTGATGTTCTCTAATTCGGCATTATCAAAAAAATTACGATTAGCATTTTTAAATGCCGCAATAATTGTTTCGGCATTTGGCCGTTGTAAAAAAGTTGTATCGATACTTGGTTCATTTGGTAAATCAGTAACTAACGCAACACCATCGTCATTGACTAATCCGGGAACTAATAAAGTTCGTTGATAATTAAAAAGTAAATTTACTTTAACCGAATCAGATGGATCATCGTTAATTGAAACATATAAAGTTGAAAAATGGTACGGCATAATCGGCACAAGGTATTGATCATAGCTCGGCACTCAAGTAATTGCTTGTTCAGCATCGGGATCGACAATAATTTGATTTACATTTAAAGTACCAGTATGCATTCCTGATGGCGAGAATCGCGCATCAACTGCGCGCATTAAATTTCCATAAACATCACCAGTAAACTGATTGAATGAAGGATCAAATGAACCATATGCTGGTAAAGATGAATATTGATTTTGCGATACATCGTTTAATTTAGCATAACGATTAACATCAGCTTTAAGCACCGAGCTTAAATATACTTTTGTCGTGATCGTAACATTAACCCGAATGTATTGTACATTCCCGATGTATTTATCTTGTAGTTTATAAGGTTCAACAGTAAAAGCATAAGTTTTTGTGCTAGCTGAAACAACGGTTGCTGTATACTCAAGCAGTGTAAAATAATTAATTTCATTAACAAAATCAGCTTGAGCACCACGCACCAACATTGCCCGACTTAATAAAAATTGGGAAATTTGCACCTCTTCTAATGGCAGTGGTGCTGTTACCGCTTGTAAAACACACGGATATTCACTAGTTGTATCAGTGCCTGGTCCTAATGTTGAATTGTAAAAATAGTCGTTAATATTTTTTTGATAAACTGTTGAAGCGACTTGTTGTTTTGTTGCTCCGTGATTGAGTGTTACGGAAATTAATAAAGCAGCAATAACGGAAAAAGCGCAAAGTGCGGTAACAACCGGAACAATAATTTTGCGCAAAAAGCTCGTAGTCATACGTATATATATTATATATACTATATAGAATATTAAATTACTCTAACTCTTTTTCTGAGATTCAAACTTCGCCAGGAATGTCCCAATGACCAGCGCTTTCGTTGAACGGAATTGGATTTTTATTTTCTAAATCAAAATCAATAAAAAGATTGCCTTTTGCTTGACGAGCAACAGCGATTGTACCAGCGTGGTCATTAGTTTTATCATTCAACAATTGATTGTAAATTAACGAATCAGAGGCTTTATTATCGTTTCATGTCGGGACATTACCAACGTGAAAAGTAACAATCGGTCCATTCCGATCAATCGGTGGTACATTTTCAATTGTATCTTCACCTTTACGAAATTTTCTTAGTTGTAAAATAAACGGTCGTGGTGAACGTAAAATTTCGTAAAATTTATCAATCGAATTGGTATCGTGATGAAATTTTTCAATCGTAAAATCGTCTAATCATAACACACCAAGACCATCACTATTACGAGGAAATTTACTCCCATATTTATGGACCAATACTCTTGGTAATGTTTTTAATGAAGGTTTATAGACAATAACACCCATGCTTTAATTATATTATTTTTCGTTTTTAAATGATTAATTTTCCGTGAAAACTAAAAATTTAATAATTTTAAACTAAGTATTTTACATAGTAAAGATGAAAAAAATATCGCTAAATTGATCAGTTTATCAAAAAATTAATTATAATATTTGCAATATGCGTAAATTGTGTAATTTCTCGCCGTCATTCTTCAACATTATTTTTAGCTGTTCAGCTCACAACTTTGTTACGAAAATAAGTTAGTAATTGTAAGTCAAACCGGTTGTGAGCTTAACCCCAAGTGGCTTACAATTCTTTTTCTGATATGACTAAATTTAAAATTAAAAAATCCCGATCAACCCCACTAAATAAAATCAAACAATTAATCAAAAATCCCAAATTTGGTGTATTGTTTACCGACCATATGGCCCATGCCCATTATGAAAACGGCAAATGAACAAATTTTGAAATTGTGCAATTTCAAAATCTTTCTTTGTCCCCAGCTGCTGCTGTTTTTCATTATGGACAAGAAATTTTTGAAGGGGCAAAAGCATATAAACGGAAGGATGGATCAGTCTATACATTCCGCATTGACCAAAATGCTAAACGCTTCCAAGCATCAGCTCGCCGTTTAGCATTACCAGAATTGCCAGAAAAAGAATTTGTTGACTCGGTGTTTGAGTTGGTTAAGCTTGACCATGCATGAGTGCCAACTGGGGAAAATCAAGCATTATATATTCGGCCATTTATGATTGCAACCGAACCATATTTAGGAGTAAGAAGTAGCAATATTGTTGACTATTACGTAATTCTTGCACCGGTTGGATCTTACATTAGCGGGGTGGCAAATGTCTGAGTGGAAGAAGATTTCTTTCGGGCTGGACCAGGCGGAACTGGTAGTGCGAAATGTGGCGGCAATTATGCCGCATCATTATTACCAAAAAATACAGCGCACGCCCGGGGATGTGATGATACATTGTACCTTGATGCACGAAATGTCAAGTACATTGAAGAATTTAGTGGCATGAGTTTTTTTGCTGTTACAAAAAATCGAACATTATTGACCCCAAAAATATCCGAACGCATTTTAGATTCGATTACTCGGAAAAGTGTAATCCAACTAGCCAAAGCTTTAAAATTTAAAGTGGAAGAAAAAGATTTAGTATTTAAAGACATTTTAAAAGCAATAAAGAACCACGAAATTACCGAAATCTTTATGTGTGGAACTGCAGCTGTAATTACATCAGTTGCATCACTAAAAGGGAAAAGATTTAAAGTGCAAGTTGGTAGTGGGAAAATGGGACCAGTTGCTGAGCAATTAAAAAAAGAGCTAGTTGGCATTCAACGTGGGGAAAAACCTGATCGCTTTCATTGAATGAATCGCATTAAATAATTATGGCAATCGTGCAACTAAAGCAAAATGTGGCTCTTTATTCGAATCTCATGTTGATTTTGAAATTGTTGCAAAGTTAACAGCTGATGTTCCAGACGCAAAAACCGATGTCAATGTTAACGATAAATTATAAGCAACAGTCGAACGTGCATAATATCCATTCGTTGATCCATATGTACCTAATGAATTTTTCGTAGTAATGGTGAAGGTAGCTTCGGTAAAATCACCAGCAAAAACATATGAGATGAATCCGGTGATTTTTGTATTTACAGGTAAACTAATTGTGGGGTGCCGTGTAATATATCAGTTGGTACCGTTTGCATATCCATCAAGCGCAACGGTTTTAGTAATCTTAAAGTCACTCACTCCAACTGATGCAGTTGCCGTATAATTTTGATAAGTCACCGTAATTAAATAAACAGCTGCGTCTAAATCTTTACCAGCAACTAATGACAATGTTCCGTTCGTATTTGAAAATGTAACATTAGTTTGCGTAGTAACATTAATTGCTCAAACAATTCCAGTGGCCGTATTGCTAATTGCGCTGCCATTAACTTTAAATGTTGGAGTGGCAGAGGTATTAGTTTGATTGATACTTGCATAATTGTATGTTAACACGGCCGTACCATTGCTCAAATTGATCGTTGCTGAAGCACTATAACTGTTATATGTACCAGTAACAGTATAAGTTCGAGCTGTTAAATAATAAGCGGAATTATAAGTTAAAACTCCACCACTTCAGGTCAGACCACTAACCCCAGAAACCGACGGATAAATTGATCAGGTAACATTACTATTAGCAATTGCAGT
>JAITFD010000006.1 GCA_031281575.1 Mycoplasmataceae bacterium
ACTTGATCAGTTGATTCGCCGTTTCTTGATTATTGACACGATAAAATTCCCCACACAACGAACGATAATATTATTCGTTTTACCAATAAAATTAAATCACTTGGCGTGGAAAATGCGATCATTAAAAACGGCGGAGCAATTGGCGATACAATGATTATTTGTCGAGAAGAATATACGATTGATTAATTTAAATATAAAAGAAAAAAGCCACAACTTCTGAGCGACATCAGTTATGGCTTTGTTTCCTTCACTTTAAATACCATCGCGAACAGTATTTATTGCGAACTTTGATTCGAACAATGATAGAAAGCGATCATTCGGAATCTTTTACTCATGCACAATGTTTTCTTAAGATGCATGACTGGCGTTTCGCTCACCTCCATTCCATTTTAGAACTTCTGATAAACTACTTTGCCGGTCACTTACCTTGCCGCATTGGTTGTTTCATGATTCATAACCTATTTGTCATGACCCAGACCATTGCAGGGGGAAGAAAACCGTGAAATCGTTTCGGATTTCTCTTGATCCTAGTTCGTTGCTAGAATCTAATTATCTTATATGTTATTTTTTCCGTTTTGGCAAAAATATTTTTGTATATTATTAATAATATAGAAATGAAAGAAAAAAGCGCTAGACTATGCTTTTGCCTTGTTAATTGAACCAAATATTTTAAATTTTTCAATACATGTTTGTTTAATTGCTTCACAACCTGGTTTTAATAGTTTACGAGGATCAAAGCCTTTGTTTTTTGTATCAAGGTCTTGTTTCTTAATAATATATGTGCGTGTTGCAGCAGCAAAAGCTAATTGACATTCGGTATTAACATTAATCTTAGCAATCCCTAATGCGATTGCTTTTTTAATTTGGACAGTTGGAATACCACTGCCACCATGTAACACTAAAGGAATTTTCACTTGATCGCTAATTGCTTTTAATTGTTTAAAATCTAATCCTTTTCAATTTTTTGGATAAATTCCATGAATATTCCCAATTCCCGCTGCTAAAGTATCAATTCCACATTTAACTAATTTTTGACAATCAGCTAGATTGGCGATTTCCCCAGTTGATAGTTTTCCATCTTCTTCACCACCAATGCCGCCAACTTCACCTTCAACACTAGCGTTCGTTTTTTTCGCTAATGCCACGATTGCTTTTGTTTTCTTGACATTTTCAGCAATTGGTAATGATGAGCCGTCAAACATTACCGAACTGAATCCGGCTTTTAAACATGCAACGGCAGCATCATATGATCCGTGATCTAAATGTAAGACAACTGGAACTGTAATCTTTTGGTATTCGATCGCATTTTCGACCATTTGCACAATGTTTTTATAACCATCCATATATTTAGCTGCACCTTCACTAACGCCTAAAATGACTGGTGTGTTTGTTTCTTGAGCAGCAGCTAAAACGGATTTAATCCATTCAAGATTATTGATATTAATATGTGCAACGGCATATTTATTCGCGTAAGCTTTTTTTAATAAAGCCTTGAAATTAACTAGTTTACCCATTAATTACATATATTATATGCGATTTTTTCAATCTTATAATATAAATATTATAGTTTTGCAAAAAAATAAAATTTTTCAAAAAAATATTTTTTTTACACAATATATGGTTAGGGGGATAAATAGCCGTAATCAATGTATAAGAACTTTAAAACAATCTATCGCGATATTGCAAATTTGTATTTAGCGGACAATACCGAACAACGAAAAATGCTCTTTCAGGCATTATCCGCTGAACAACAACAAATGTTTAACCAAATCTTTCACGATCGGATTGATTGAGCAAAATTAGGTTATTCACGTGCAACGTTCTATCGTAAATTTCGTAGTGGATATGAAAAATTAAAATTAGCAAATGACTAGTTATACTGTATTACCACTACCACAAGAAATTCGTTCGACAAATTGCAATTATGCGATATTAGCTGGTGTCGACGGAACAATTGAGATTATTGATCAACGTTGAGAAATATCGTTAAATTACTATTTGACAAATGCTTCTTATTTACCAGAAAATTACTTTGTTGCATCAATTAATTTGCCGTTTATCACCATTGATCATCTTCCTGTTTATCAAAAAGCCAATCAAACAATACCTAATTGAATTGAACAGCCCGCGTGATTAACGATTTATGAATTGCGCTACGAATTAGCTATTAATCAAACAACATTTAATAATCAAGTGATTGATTCAATGCTGATTAATTTAAAAACTAATTTAGCGATTAACGAACAAACGCATAACACAATTTATCAAAATAATTTATACTTTGATGCTGAATCGGCAAATAACGTTAATCAGCTGAATCAAGAATTAAAGCTATATAATGAAAAAAGTTTTGCTTTTCAATATAGCAATTACGGGATCACGAATCAACCAGTGGGTTATTTTTTGAATCATGAAAAGTATTTTTTAATCCATGATGGTCAATCGTATCATGAAGATAATTGTTTAGGCTATCAAATTGACAATACCGGATTCAATAATACAAACGAAGCAATTATTCCAGAAATTACTTTATCAGTTCAAAATGCGGCGAAATTAGAAACAGTTAAGCACACAATTGCTTATGCTAATGAAAATAATACAATTAATGAAATCTATGAGATTTATGATCCGATTAAATATTATATTAATGCTA
>JAITFD010000005.1 GCA_031281575.1 Mycoplasmataceae bacterium
ATGAGTCGGGGGCTCTAACCAACTGAGCTAAACCTCCAAATGGTAGCAGGGGTGAGATTCGAACTCACGACACCCCGGGTATGAGCCGAGTTCTCTAACCAACTGAGATACCCTGCTAGCGAAGATATGAGTAAATGTGAATTATGAAACTCATACTTTCATATCTTATCTTAATTATATAGGATGATCCTAATCATAATTAATTTGCAATTTTAAATAAAACTAGTTCAATCAAATCAATTAACTAATTATATTCCATATAATATAGTTGTTATACATGCAAAAATTAGATGCAGTTGTTAGCTTAAGCCCCGGTGATCGTTCTTCCCATATGTTGGATTTATATAAGAAATATAAGTTCATCCCAATTATTCTACGAGTGCGCCAAATGGAAACACCAGAAATTGCCAAAGATATTGATGATGTAATTGCAAAATTAAAAAAACGCATTCCCAAAATTGTTGTGATTGATGATAAAGGTAAAATGAAACATGCGATTAAGGCACTAAGTGATTTTAATGTGCGGGCAATTGTCCCTTACGAAGAAACTGTTCCGTATGGCGATAAACTCGCAAAAATATTAAAGATCGCTGGTAATGATCCAAAGACATCATTATTACGAAAAAATAAAGATTCATTAAATCAATTACTGGCCAAAAAAGGAATTCGTAGTATTAAATCATTAATCCTAAAATCAAATACAACAGTCGATAAAATTGTTGCATATTTTAAAAATCATTTCCCATTAGTATTAAAACCCGTATATGGATCAAGTTCAGTTAATGTCTTTGTCGTTAAAAATCAAAAAGAGTTAGCGGAAAAAATTAATTTTTTCCGTACCCTTGATCGGAAAACATTAAAAATTCTTGGTGATATCGTAATTCAAGAATTTATTACTGGTACGGAATATGTGGCTAACTACATTAGTAATAATGGTCGTCATATCTTAACCGATTTATGATATTATGAGAAATTTAAAGATGCTGACGGTAAAGTTATTTATCATCGAACAAATTTAATTAAAAAACTAACACCATTAACAAAAAAGATTGCCCAGTATGGCTTTGCTGTCCTTAATGCCATGAAATACAATGTTGGGCCAACCCATTTAGAAATCAAGGTTGATCGTCATGGACCAGTTTTAATTGAAGCAAATTTACGAATCATGGGCGGATTGTTTTTTAAAAATGAACCATTAGTTGGTAAATATCCAACTTATGAATTTGCTTTATTAGCATATTTTAATAGTCCATTAATTGAACCATTCTTTAAAAATCCGGTTTATCAACCAAATCCAAACCATGTTACCGCTTATACGTTATATTCCAATCAATCATACAAAATTAAATCAATTGTTTCTGATGCATATATGAAAAAAACATTTCCCACTTTTCAACAATGAAAATTATATGTAAAAGCCGGTGGCTTTTTACAAAAAACAATTGATTATATTACCTTCCCTGGTGAAATCGAATTTGCCAGTCCGGATGCCAAAAAGATTGAAGCGGATTGTGCAAAATTAAACGCGATTGAAAAAACTGGATTACAAAGTATCTTTATCAAAGAACCACTAAAGCGTTAATTACGAACGTTTTTCTTTAATTTCAATATAGTCGTTGTCACCACTAGTTTCCGCTTTAATCAGTGCTTTAAAGTGATCTTCGGTTGGTCGTGCTAATTGATTTTCTAAAGCAATATCCCGCGCAAAATCATAAGCATATGCACCACTAGCAATTTGCTTGATAATTAAATTATTGACAATAAAGAAAATCAAAACCGTGGTTAAAATACCAATGAAGAAAATTAAAACATTCCGGGTGGTTGCATAATTTCAGTTCGGTCCCGCACTGGTATCTCATCAATAAGGGATTAAACTAATGAAAATTAAAGCAATAAAACCTAAGTTTAATGTGATTGCAAAAATTAAGGCGTCAAAATTTAATACCCGTAATCATTTACAGAGCAGTCAAGTTCCAATTGTTCCAGCAATCGAAATTAAAATTACATAATAAGTGGCATTATTAATTAATGGTGCTACACCATCATAAATAATCCCTTGCACTAAATCCGGATTTACCACTAACGCTGTATGGTAACGTTCATTAAGATAATTAACATTCTCGGCGGTCACGATCCCTTCTCATAGAACACCTTTGCTTGCAACAATTCAATCACAATTTAATCAATCTGGTTCGCAGACCAAAAAGTAAACCGCTAAGAAGGCAATCATTAGGACAAAGATATAAATTGTTAGTACTCAATTCTTTGTTTTGTATTGATGATGAATCATTTAACTAAATTATATCTGTTTGACGGAATTAACTCGCAGCTTGATTTTCTTATACCATTCATTAAGTAAGTGTGGCAAAAACATTACCCCGAGCATAATGAATAAGACAATGATTTGTGGCACACTACTCATTAATGAATCAGTTTCATTATTACTTAATCCATATACTAATTCACCAATCGGCATCACACATAACGTTCCGGCCGCAACAAAAATGATCGAAACAACTGTTACAACAAAGATTCTAAATCAAACATCTTTCTTAACCTCTTTTCAGCAACCAATTAAACTAAAGGCGATTAAAAGCATGGTAATAATGGCAATTCAGTTCGTTAACAAATCGCACATCTGGTATAGATTGATCACATTCTGGTTGGCGACTCATGCTTCTTTTTCGTAGTTATTACTAACGCTCATGAACGAGCCTAAAACACCAAAAACAACAAAGAAGAAGGCAATGTAGATAAGTGTTAGATAAACACCACGTTTACGTTCGTTGTTCTTAAATAGTTGTCATCCAACAATTTTACGTTGTTCTGCTAATTCATTAAATAGAATGGCAGAATGTAATCCAGTTGCATTAATTGATCCAATTGCACCAATCACAATTAATACTTGAAAAATTTTAATTAAGATTTGGCCATCACTCGAGGCAAATCAACCACGTAAGGATGCAAATGTTCCATCGGTTGATCCAAATAGAACTAATAAATACACCGATAAAATAATTGCCGATGTAATTAATGCACCTAGTAAAAATGCAAACGAAAATTTATCCGGTTTTTTCATTTCACCTTGGGCCGATACTGCAGCATAAAAACCATCAATAGTGAAAAGTGCCGCGGGAATTGATCCTAAAATTCCTAAGGTGGTTGTCGTTTGAATGAAATATGTTGAATCTGATGAATATCCCGTTGTAGTAGCACCAGTTGATGCGATTGAAATTATTCCACAAACTACGGCACCGATAATTGGTAAGAATTTTAATGCGGTAAATGCATGGTTCTGTACGTTGTTTCAATGTGTTGAAAGTCCACTAAGCGCGATCCAAAATGAGATTGCGAAAGAAATTAAAAGCACCATTCATCAATCAACACTAAAACCAAATGATTCTTGTAAACACATAATCCCATAAATTGGCATTGTAAAATAGTTAATTGGAATGCATAAATAGGTCATGAAATTGCGCGAAGCACTATAAATTTCTTTACCGTTAAATCGTTTATTTCAGCCAACAATTCCTTCGTTATTGCCAATAGTATGTTTGCCAATTTCTTTAAATGTTAAACTTAGCGCCACAACACAAACTATCGCTAAAATTAAAGGAATAATGCTCAGCATTAAATTACCATTAACGTTATTGTTAATTTCCTTTGATTTTATAAAAATACCCACACCCAATGATGAGTTGATGAACATTAATACAACCGAGAAGACGCCGAGTTTCTTTGCCATCCTAATTTAATTATATGTTTTAATTTATACTAAATTAAATTTTAAATTATTGAAATTGCATTAATTTGCTAAAAGTTTACCGATACAACTTCTTTTCTTTTTCAAATTGATCTCATGCGCCAAGGAACAATTCATCACCCATTAGATCGTATTGTTCTTTATTAATTGTTTTTGCTTGTTTTAATTGATTTAAGCGACGAATAATATATTCTGATTCAACTTCTGGTTTCATTTTATGTGTATCACAGTATTGATTGATTTCGG
>JAITFD010000021.1 GCA_031281575.1 Mycoplasmataceae bacterium
AAAATTGTAGCCACTTCATGAAACAAAGGCAATTAACATATTTTGTCCTAATGACAATTCCCCATTATTCATGCCTGAACAATCAGCAATGATCTCGCCATTTTTAACTTTTTGCCCAACATTAACAATTGGCGTATGGTTAATGCAGGTATCTTGATTTGAACGTAAGTATTTATTTAAACGATATGTGGTTGAATCAATGGTAATTTTCTTACCATCAACAAACGTTACAGTTCCATCAACTTCACTAATTACACCCATTTGTGAGTCATGAGCAACACGATATTCCCCGCCTGTTCCAACAGTTGGTGCGTGTGGTCGTAATAATGGTAGAGCTTGACGTTGCATGTTAGCCGCCATTTCAGCCCGGTGGCCTTCATCGTTTTCAACAAAGGGAATTAAACCAGTTGAAATTGAGAAAAATTGTTTTGGGGAAATACTTACATATTCAATTTCAGCGACCGGAGTAATATCCTCTGCACCGTGATAACGTGCTTGTCATTCGTTCACAGTAATTTTACCATTATCATCGTGGGGGATACAAAATTCCGAAATTGAATGCTCATCTTCTTTTAATGCGTTTAATCATTCCACATCCTTCGTAATTACACCATTATTGACTTTAAAATATGGCGATAATAAAAATCCGTTATCGTCAATTTTTGTATAGCCAGCTAATGACATAATTAAACCAATTGACATTCCTTCTGGTGATTCAATTGGACAGATTCGACCGAATTGTGAATAGTGAATATCTCGCACTTCCAAATTTGGATCGTCACGGCTAATTCCACCATCACCCATTGCCGAAATTTTTCGTTTTGCGGATAATTCAGACAATGGATTTTGTTGGTCAACAAATTGGGTTAATGAATAGGTGTTAAAGAATGCATGGATCGCTTTTTGAAACTCTTTCGTATTAACAATATTTTTTACAGTTGCTTTACGTTCATTTTTCTCTTTTTGTTCACCAGTTGCTGTTTTTGAATAAATTTGCGATAATTTTTCTTTAATATGTTTTTCAACTTTCATTAAACCAATATTTAATTTTGCTTTTAATTGTTCGTGAATTAAACGCAAACGTTTATTACCGATATGTTCAATAATATCAATTTCCCCAATGTTATATTGCAAACCAATTGTATATGATGCAATACTAATTAAATCAGTTAGCAATAAAGATGTTGATGTTGCTGGAACATTTGGGGCAATAATTGGTACAACTAATTGCGGACTCAAATTATTGTTGTTTTCAAAAACAAGAATTTTCTCTAATCCAGTTGGTTGCTTTTTAAGATCTTTATTCCCGACGGTTACAGCGGGATTATTAACATTGATTGAAAAAGATAAATCTAATTCACCATTCATAAATGCTTTTTTAATTAAGGTAATTTCATTTTTAAGAATTAAACTTTTTGCCGGTAATAAAACTTTGCCCGATTTAGTTTTTAAATCGTCAACAATAATGCGTTGAAATAAACGATCAGAAATTTGAAATTTTCGATTTAATTTATATCGTCCAGCACCTAAAATATCATATGAACGAGGATTAAATAAATATTTGGATAAAATTTCTTGATAAGTAGTTTCGATTTCTTCATTTTCAATTACTCGTACCGAAATACCTAATGTATCGATAAAATATCAAGCACATCATTCCGAAACTAATTGATCTAAAATTTTATCGCTTGGTTGTTCAACATATTTTTTGTATAGTTCACGCACCGTTTTAAATAGCGAAAAAGAACCAGGGTTTTTTTCTTTCGCATCAGCGTGACGTTTGAAATCTTTATCATCTTTTAGCGATGCTTTTTGATAAATATCATCTTTTAATGTATTAACAATAATTGGATGGTGGTTAAAAATTTCTAAAATTTCATCTTCGCCTAAACCTAATGCTTTTAATAATAATGTCGCATTATATTCTTTTGATTTCGCAAATTGGACAGCAGATCGAATTGAAAATTTCAAAATTTTTGCTTTTGATACATAAAAATGAATTGCTGATCCACGATTTGCCAATAACTCACAAAAGTAATCGCCAGATGCATTAGTATGGGAAGATAATTTTACTCGCGAACGATTTAATACATATAAACCGGGTGAACGGACAATTTGGGATAAGACATTTTTTTCAACACCATTGACGATAAATGTACCTTTATCAGTAATCATTGGAATACAACCGAAAAAGATTCCGTTCGCTTTATTCTTTTTGTCTTTACGAATAAAATCGCATTTATTCATTTCTAAATCTTCGATTCCTAAATCAACGAATAAGGCTTTTTCATAACTTCGCCCTTTTTCTAATGCCTCGTCTGGTGAAAAGAAATTATCCGGTTTTTCAAAACTTAAATCACGAAAAACGACACGATATTTTTTGTTTTTATCGTGCATAATTGGGAAATAAACTTCGAATAAATCTTTTAATTGAACTTTTAAATTCTTTTCACTAAATGAGTTTTTTTGAATTTCTAGTAAATTCAATTCATCAAAAGGATAAGAATATTTGGAAAAGTCTTCTCTTTGGACTAATGGTGAATGTGTTATAAATTTTGAATTCTTTGACATTTATTTGTTTGGTTTTTAATTCGCGCCATTCATGCAAGTGAAGGTGTATCAAAGAATTAACACCTTTATTATATAATAAAAACTTAAAAATAGCAATTTTAAAATAATATTTTGTAATTATTTAAACAAACTTTCTTTGATATCTTCAAATTTAATTTTTGATGGTTTGAGGTTAATAACCGAATCAGAAAAATCGGGTTTAAAATCAGATATACCGTCAATATAACTAAATAAACGTTGGATATCATCAGCAAAAACATGTGGACATCACATATGCATCGTCGACGAATATTTTATTTTATTATTCGGCGATTTCGTTTTTACAAGTGCAAAAAATATTGGCGAAAAAAAGAATTGTGGATATTTGCACGCTGCATCTAAATTAATACACGTGAACTTTTTTAAGATTCGTCGCACACGAAACGGAGAATAAAAACACTCAACTGGTATTCAATAAAACTCTTGATAACATGACGGACTATATAAAGGATACTTAATTTTATTACCATAAATATCCGTTTGTGTTCTAATACATTCACGATACGAATAACATTTAGCAATCTTTACATCTTTTGTAAATTTATCTGGTTCACCGATAAAAAGATCAAGTGGATATTTTTTAAATAAATTTTTAACTAACGGTTCTTTTTTAATAAATGGAAATTCTTTGATTCGCTGATGAAATTTTTTAATCGAAATATCCATTATTTAAACAAACTTTCTTTGATATCAGCAAATTTAACTTTTGAACGTTTAGCATTAATAACATAACCAGGAAATTCAGGTTTTTCATCACAACCACCATTAATATAGTACAGTAAACGTTCGCGATCTTTTTCAAAAAAATGATCCGAGTGCCCTTCAATATGAAGTACACTAAAGGAACTATTTCTGTTTGTTCGTTGACGATATCCGGCCATAAATTCAATTGGTTGACAAAAAAATTGCGGATGCTTACATGCTACCTCAAGATTAATATTTTTAAATTGTGAGAGAACTTGTGATACACGGAGTGGCGAATAAAAGCATTCAACCGGAATTCAATAAAAATTGCATATTTTTAATTTTTTCGGATCTTCATTAGAAGAAAACATCATGTCATTAGCGTAATCTTTTTTATTTTTTTTGAATGAAAACCGAACCGAACTGCATTTAACAATCTTTACATCTTTTTCAAGATTATTTCCTTTACATTTAAATTGTCAATGTGGATATTGTGTATATAAACACTTTCAATAAGGTTGTTTTTTAATAAAGGGAAACTCTTTAATACGGGAATAAAATTGTTTCCGTGTAATATCATTTTTTAACATTTAAGCAAATATTATGATCATATAATTTGTAAATATATTATATGTTTAACCACTTTTACGATTATTATCAATATCGATTCATTAATCCTTAAAACTAAAGTGCAGTTTTACTAATTGCTGAACCCAATGTACCACTATAACTATAGCCAATTGTACAAGTCGATGCGTTATTACTAACAACTTGTAGCGTACCTTGCGGTATTCAGTTTAGTGATTTAAGCACGATTGCACCTTTATCAGTACCACTAATAACAAAATATGCGTCAATTAAATTATTACCACTTCAGTACAATTTACTACCGCCATCATCTGCTGTACCGCCGCCTGAACGGAAAGCAATTTCGGCAATAATATTGTATGCGCGATATGTAATACTGTGTCCTTGCCAAGCACCAACCGTAAACCCACGAATTACTAATGTAGCATTCCCTTGAAGTTCACTGATGGTGAAAAAATTGAAATTTGCTGGTGGAACACCATTAACAGTCACATTTGCTTGTGCGGTATAACCATTGTAGGTTGCGGTGATTGCATAAGAAGTTGTATTAGCGATTGGACCAATCACTTTTAATACTCCGTTTACAAAAGTAGTATTGGTCGCAACACCAGGATTTATACTTCAACTAATTCCACTAGTAACGTCGCTACCATTAACTTTAAATTTTGGATTAGCGGTAGTTGATGAAGTTGATAATGCGGTATTATCGTATGTTAACACTGCCGTACCATTGCTCAAATTGATCGTTGCTGAAGCACTATAACTGTTATATGTACCAGTAACGGTATAAGTCCGAGCTGTTAAATAATAAGCGGAATTATAAGTTAAAACTCCACCACT
>JAITFD010000016.1 GCA_031281575.1 Mycoplasmataceae bacterium
GGTATGCAAGAACGTATTGGGCGCCATCTGGAACGTTTCGATCAATTGTAACTCTTCCAATATATTGGTCTTCAAGTCGGATGAAATTTGCTAAATTTGGATCGATGAAAATTAATTGAAAATATCCTAGTGCAACAGAGCTATAAGAATATTCGTGAACAATCGTTGGTGAAAATAAGTTTGCTAAATTTGGATCAGTAAACTCAAAGATCGTATTATTATTTAATGGACTAGCAGTAATCACTGGGTTTCACCCTTCAACACGATCAAAAGAACAAAAACGTAATTCTGAATCGATATATTGGGTGTAATTTTTTCCGGTTACTTTTAATTTATAATAATAAGTTTCCGGTACAATTGGATAAGCACGCGGAACAAATAATTTACCGGTGTTATCAATTGTGAAATTAGTTCATAAATTATGAGCAAATACCGTTCATGTTAAATTACCAAGTTCAGCAAGTTGGGTTGAAGTTAAACCATTGATTGAATGTTGAATTGTTTTACCGCCAGTAACAGCAACAGCTTCATCAGCAGTTATAGTGGTAATAACATGTGGTGCTACTTGTAAGTAACAAGTTTTATATATTGTTAGATAGTTTTCCGAAACAAATTGAACAACAATTGTATAATTACCGCCTTCTTGAACAGTAAAGCCAAAACTAGTGAAATCTAATTTAGCATGTAGTTCATCAACTGCCGAAATGCTAACGGCGTTACTATAATCAGCGACTATTTCATTTCCTAAAGAAACACTGACAATTGATCATTCTGGATTAAGGAAATTCAACGGCACATCATCAGATGGAGTGATCGTTAATAATTCACTATGTGCTTGTGCATATGGTTTAACAAATAGATCCGATGTGGTTTCAATTGTTGCACCAGAAACTAGTTCATGGATATTAACTTGAATTGACAATGTTGCAGTTACATATCCGGTTCTTGCGCATTCAACAACAAACGAATAAGTACCAGCTGATAATGCATTAGGTAAGGTTAAAGTTCTTGTTGCTTGTTCAAAATATGTATTTGGATCTGCGACTTTTCCATCGCTTGAAGTAATTGATCAATTACCGTTTAAAATATTAGCACCGATAAATCTAATTGGTTGAATTTGACCATAATCGAAATCAAAGATTCCATCGGCATCAACACCATCAACAACAATTGAGCCGATTGTATTAATAACAACATTTAATTTACCTTCAATTGTTGCTGAATAATACAAATTACCAGGAATTTCATATTTCAATTTATATCCATAATTTTCCCCAATCGGAATATCTGAACCAAATGTTATAATTCCGTTTGCGGCATCAGTTAATGCAATACTAGCGTGATCAGCACTAACAATTGATCAAGTACCACCTGGATGTGAAGCAATATAACGTTTTGAATTAACGATACCAAAGTACTTTTGGGTAACATCACTACCATCACTTGATAATAAAGTTACAGCGATTTTATCAACTGATATTGAATCTTCATACCCATTAATTTGAGCTTGAATTGGTTGATAATTTGCTTTTTCAAAATATACAGTATAGTTATAAACAGTTGTGTTAATACCAGGACTGAATGTAATTAATCCAGTATCTTGATTAATTATTGCCGTTGGGAAAGAAGGCGACATTGATCATTTACCGCCGCTGATCTTTTCACCATTAACCGTCGCATAATATTGACGTGAAGCAACTTTTTCTTTTTCCACAATTGCCGGATTATTTCCGTCTGGAATAATTGTTACTTGAGCGTGATTAACGTTAAATGAAATTACTTGTGGTTGTGGGTCAGCATAACCGTTTGGCGAATGATATTGCGCTGCAATTTTGTAAACATTTGGATAAGTATTGACTGGAATTGTATTACCAATTTGAACTTGATAAACTGAACCAACTTTAACTGGCGTTAAATATTGCGAGCAATTCGTATTTTCACCCAACGATCATGTTCCTCCGGGAACTGATGCACTAAAACTAATTGTATGACTATCGCCATATATTAATGATGAAATTGCATTGGTTGGAGTGATTGATACTGGCGCGGGTATAACTGTCAGCGAATAAGTACGTTCAGCTTTTGCAAAATTTTTCTTCGTCGCAGCAAGTTTAAATTTATAAGTTCCCGGAAATAAATTTTTAAAGAAAAGTGTTGCAGTTCCATTTTCATTAATAAATGGCTTGCCACCAACTAAATTGCTTGTTGTTAATGACGAATCAGCAGGAATATAGACATCGTCTCATGTTGCTGATGGAATTGGCGATGGATTCGTTGAATTTTTTACATCATTTAAAGAAAAAGTAAATGCATGTTCTGGCGCATATTCATAGCCGATATTTCCATCGGTTGGAAAAATTGAGGCATTAGTTGATTCATTTACTTTTAATGTACAATTAATTGGAGCAGATGCAACGTCATCAAGAATATAAGTTACACCAAAAATATATTTTGAGTTTTTTGCGTCTAATCCACCCGAAAAGAATGTAGCGATACCAGTTAGTTCATCAATCGTAGCATTTTTAACTAATGCTGAATTGGCCAATGTCGCATTGGAAAAAGCAAACTTACCACCTTCATGAGAACTTAAAAACTGAATTTTTGCTTCTTCATCATAAGCCTTGATAAAATCCGTTTTGTTCGTAAGTGAACTTACAACTGGAACAGCTTTATCAATTACTTGTGATGTTTCTTTTATTGTTTGGTTGTTAACAACGCCCGAAACAAAATAAACGCTAACGCCAAAAGTTACGACTAAGCCGAGATATATGGATAATGACACTTTTGTTGACGCCATAGATATATATATTATATGTAGGTGAGTTAAAGAAAATAAAAAAAAGACTCGATCGCTTAATTATTGGAAATTATTTGCCAATAAAATCACACGTTTTTTTGTGTAGAAAGATAATATAGTATTTAGCAAAATAAAATTTTTAAACACAAAATAATTAACTAAAAAAAATCTGATAATATTGAACAAATAATCAAAAATTATGGTCGTAAAATTTTCAAAATGGATCTAGTAGTTTGACAAATTATCTAAAAATAACAATATATTTATTATTAATATTTATAAATATTAATAATAAATATATAAAAATAATTATTTGCAATGAATCATAAATTTAGGCAAAAAAATAAGGACCGATGAAATCAATATAATTGATTACTTTAGCAATAAAAACTATAATATAGTAAAGGTGTTATGGCAATTAATAACAAAGAACCTGCCAAGTACGATATTATCATTCGCAACGCTAATATCATTTCGATGAGCGATAAACGTCCGCAAATTGAAGAATTGATTGATTTAGCAATTAGAGATGGAAAAATTATTGCCATCGAACGAAACATTATCGGTCATGCCGAAAAAATTATTGATGCAACTGATAAATTTGTCATTCCTGGGTTCATCAATTGCCACTCACATGTTGCCATGGGCTTATTTCGCGAAACTGACCGAGGAGTGCATTTGCGCGAATGATTAGAAGATTTCATTTGACCAATTGAACATAAACTAACTAAAGCGGATATTTATAATTTAGCGGAGTTTGGAGCTGGAGAAATGATTGATAATGGCATTACAACATTTAACGATATGTATTTCTTTAGCAACGAAATTTATCATGCAACTAAATTTTTAGGACTAGAAGCGTTGCATTGCAAAGGTGTAATGGATATTGCTGGGGAAAAAAGCGGAATCGCGAATATGAAAGAATCCGATGAATTACGGGCAAGTATCCCACAATACAATTATGTTTATGGAATTCACGGTTTATACACCAGTTCCCCAGCATATGTTGAAAAAGCTGCTGCAATTATTAAAAAAAATAATTTCCGTTTGCATATGCACTTTTGTGAAGATGATACCGAAGTTAAAATCATTAAAGAGAAGCACAATGTTCGACATGCAAGTGATGCACTAACAAAATATTTTAAAGATTTAAAAAATAAAATCATTCTTGCTCACGGTGTTGTTTTAGATGAATATGACATTAATCTAATTAGTAAAATGAAAAATGTTTCAATTGTTCATTGTCCAATTTCTAATGGCCGATTAGCGTGTGGTGTTGCACCAGTAAAAAAACTAATTGATCACGGCGTTAATGTATGTCTTGGTACTGATGGACAAGGAACTGGTAGTTCGTTTAGTATGTTAACATTAATGCGTTTTGCATTATTATGTCAACGAAACGAAACAAAAGATCCAAAATGCTTATCACCATACGATGTATTAAAAATGGCTACCATCAATGGTGCAAAAGCATTAGGAATTGATAATAATACTGGCTCAATTGATGCTGGTAAAGATGCTGATTTACAAATTTATTCATTTAAATCATTTGAATTATTTCCGATTAATGACTCAATTTCTGATATTGTTTTTAATGCATCTAGTCATGACATTTACGGTGTTATTTCCAAAGGTAAAATATTAGTTGAAAATTACGAACTAGTTCACGTTGATCAAGATATGTTATCAAATAAAATTAAAACTGTCCGTAAACAATTCTTTGGCCGTAAACAATAACAATTATGGCAACCGAAAAAATATATAATAGTAAAAACATCGAAAACGATATCTATGAATTCTGATTAAAGAATCAACTCTTTGAACCGATCAAACAAAACAAAAAATTAAAAAATTTTTCCATTATTTTACCACCGCCAAATGTCACTGGTAATTTACACATTGGTCACGCCTGAGATACAACCATTCAAGATACAATTATTCGTTATAAAAAATTAAGGGGTTATCGAACGATTTTTATTCCGGGAACTGATCATGCGGGAATTTCTGCCCAAACTAAATTTGAAAAAGTATTAGCGGCAAATGGGGTTGATCGGAGCAAATTATCCGATGTAACTTTTTTAAAACAATTACGAGCATGGGTTGAAACCCAAAAAAATACAATTCATCGGCAATGAGCAAAAATTGGTTTAGCATTAGCATATAACTATGAAGTATTTACACTCGATCCTTGTGCAAATAAATTAGTAAACGATGCTTTTATTAAACTTTATCGTGATGGATTAATTTATCGTGCCAACCGTTTAACCAATTGAGATGTTAAACTTAAAACGGCAATTAGCGATATTGAAGTAATTACAAAACCAACACCGCAAAAATTATATTATTTCCGTTATCAAATTAAGGATAACGACGATTATTTAGTGATTGCCACAACACGTCCTGAAACAATGTTTGTTGATACAACTGTTTTTGTTCATCCGAATGATCAGCGTTACAAAAAGTACATCGGAAAATATGCAATTAATCCGATTAATAATCAACCATTACCGATTATGGCCGATGCATATATTGATCAAAAGTTCGGTACGGGAGTCATGAAATGTACACCGGCGCATGATTTTAACGATTATGCATTAGCAAAAAAATATCAAATTACGAATTTTGCAAGTGTCATTGATGAAGATGGAAAATTAAATCAATTGGCAAAAACACCAGATGGTAATTTTACTGGTATCGATCGATTAAAAGCGCGAAACAAAATTGTTGAATATTTAACGAAGATTGGCAAAGTTGAAAAAATTGAAGATTACACTTCAAACGTTGGCTATAGCGAACGTAGTAACGAAGTAATCGAACCGTTATTATCAAAACAATGATTCATTAAAATGAAACCGGTTGTTAAAAAAATGAAAGCGATTGAAAAATCCGCAAAAGTTTTTACGAATTTTTTACCGCCGCGTTTTCAAAAAACAATGAATCAATGATTAAATAACATCGATGATTGATGCATTTCCCGTCAACTATTATGAGGACATCAAATTCCCGTATGATACAAAAAAAATAGTACCGAAATTTATGTTGGTGATAAACCACCACGTGATCCAAGTAAATACGTTAAAGATCGGGATGTGCTTGATACATGATTTAGTTCTGGTCTATGACCATTAACACTAACAAAATTTGCTGATCATAAAAAGATTCTTAAAGATTTTTATCCGATTTCCATTCTTGTTACTGGTTATGATATTTTGTTCTTTTGGGTTGCCCGTATGTTGTTTCAATGTTCCTATCTTGACGATTCTATTTCATTGCAAAACGTTTTATTACATGGTTTAATTCGTGATGAACAAAACCGCAAGATGTCTAAATCGCTTGGCAACGGAATTGATCCGATGGATGTGATTGCCCAATATGGCGCTGATGCGATGCGTTGTTTTTTTATGTCATCAACAACCAGCGGCGAAGATTTACGTTTCAGTAAACAAAAAATTGAATACATGTGAGCATTCATCAATAAACTATGAAATTGTGCAAATTTAATTAGTCCGAAACCGCTGGGAAATAGTTCGAAAAACTTTCATCATTTGCACCGCTGAATTTTGCAAGCATTAAATCAAACTATTGTTAATTTCACTAAACAAATGGATCAATATAATTTCGTCGTTGCCTTTAAATATTTGATTGACTTTGCCTGAGAAACTTTTTGTAATAAATTTGTTGAATTAAAAAATATTTTACCACCAGCCCAAACTGCCAGTGTATTACGTTTAGTTTATCGACAAATTTTAATTATGCTTCATCCATTTGCGCCTTTTGTGACCGAACAAATATACCAACGTTTATACCGTGAACAAAAAAGTATTATGCTTGAAAAAATCGTTGTGCCAAAATCAAATAAATACGTAATGCCAATTGAAACAAAATTATTATTAACGATTTATAGTGTAATCAAAGATTGACGAATTAAACACGGAATTAAAAAAGATGTTAAAATTAATATTTATATTAAAACAAAAGCCCGTTATAATCAAAAACAAATTAATGCTGATCTTACGCAATTAAATGTTGTCTTAGTTAACGATCTTAAAAATGCCAAAACTACTAATCATGTTTTTGATCAATTTGCGATTTGTATTATTAATCAAGCTGTCGATCACACCCAAGAAATCGCCCGATTAAATAAATTAATTGCAACACTTACTGATGAATTAAAACGGAGTAATGGAATTTTAAGTAATCAAGCATTTTTGAAAAATGCATCAGCCGAAAAAGTCCAAACCGAAAAAGCCAAACGGCAAAAGTATCAAGCCCAATACGATGAAGCAGTTACCATGTTAAAAAAAATTAAAGCATAGTATGAAATTTGTAATGAAAAATAGCGGGAGTGAATATATCCGCAAAAAAATCTGAAATAAAAAAGGTAACGTTATTTTCATCCATGGTTTTAATTCAACATGACGACACCATCAGCCACTATTAGATCGTTTATATGATGATGGATATAATGTTTACAGTTTTGATTTACCAAATCATGGCGAAAATTTACGCTATGATCGCCAATTTACTTTTGATGAATACTGTCGTTATGTAATTGATTGAATTAAACAACACCGCATCACAAAAAATTTAATTATCATTGGCCATTCAATGGGCGGAGGAATCAATTCCGCAATCGCCTCAAGCATTAAGAATGTGAAAAATATTGTTTTAATTTCACCATTTCAACGGGGCGTAAAAGCTCATGCTGTATCCCGAACGTTATCCTTAGTTTTTACTGGTACTGGTCACCACAAAATGCACGAATTTATTAAACCAAAAAACCCGACATTCAATGGTGTTACATTGTTGAATGATATTATTTCAAGTAGTGTCCTTGATACAATTGATCGGGGACTAGCCAACATCGATACAAGCACTTTTTTAATTTTTGGTACACAGGATGAGGTCATTCCGGCCGATCCTTCGATTGAACATATTAAAAGCAAGGTGCATTCCCAATTCTTAGAAGTTTCAACTGTCCAAGATTCTGGTCATAGCCCGTTCATTGATAATTTTCATACTAGTTATTCCTTAATTATTAATTTTTTAAACAAAAATCAATAACTCACAACTATAATATAATATTATGCCAAATAACACTTCCATCATTGATTCCATTATTAGCGAAATTAAGCAAAATCGTTTTATCAGTATCTTCTTTCATGAATTACCGGATGGTGATGCATTAGGTGCGGCATTTGGTTTTAGCGCTTATATTAAATTTATGTTTCCGGACAAAGATATCCGCATTGTCGGAATTGAACAAGTCGATCGTTCAAATTTAAAAGATATTTTTACTAATTTAAGTGAGCGCTTGCCAACTGATGATGATTTTATTTCAAGTAGTTTAGCGATTGTGCTTGATACAGCGAATAAAGATCGGATCTTTAGCAAAAAAGCACATTTAGCCAAAAAAGTCATTAAAATTGACCATCATGCGAATAGTGAAGCATATGGAGCAATTAATTGAATTGAACCGACTGCGTCATCGACATGTGAAATGATCATTGATTTAATTTGTCATTACAACCTTGACGGTTTAACGCGTAAAGTTGCCTTTTATTTATATACCGGTTTAATCACTGATTCTGGGCGTTATTTGCATCCAAGTACCACTGCTCACACCTTTGAAGCGGCTCGAATTTTAATGGACACCGGTTTTAATTGAACATTATTACACGAAAACTTATATACCAAAAGTTTAAATGAAAAGAAACTCGAGATCTACTTATCAAAAAAAATTGTTTATGATACAAATAATCAAATTGCCCATTTAATTATTCCCAAGGGAATTCATAAACGTTTTAATGTACCAAATGCTTGCTCAATGATTTATTTACTTAGTGATGTCAAAGAAATGAATGCTTGAATCTCCATCTATTATGATGAAGAATTGAAAGTTTGAAAAGGATCAATTCGTTCACGTCGTTTTGATGTCGCAACTGTTGCAAGCAAATATAACGGCGGTGGGCATAAATTAGCCGCCGGATTTAAATTAACAAAAATTAGCGATTTCCATAAAATCATTACCGATTTAATTTTAGCAGTAAAAACAAAATAGCTTTATTTTGCTTTTTTATTTTTTTCTAAAAATTTAAATTCGATTGCTCCTGCTGATGCTTCAATGGCAACTTCATTTGGTTTCAATCCACCTCAAAATAAAATTAAATCCGAATAATAACGGCACGGTTCAACATATTTATGATGGGCTTCAATCACGGTGCTTCTTCACATTTCAATCGTCTTTTTTGTATCGGTATCACGTTCAGCAATATCCCGTAATAAACGCCGAATTAATCGTTCATCATCAGGTACCTCAACATAAATTTTAATATCAGCCATTTCTCGTAAACGTTGATCATTTAATGATAAAATACCTTCCACAATAACAATATCACAAGGTTTAATCGGTTTAAATTCCACATAATCACGTTTAACAAATGAATAAATTGGACATTTAACCGCATGACCATCTAATAGTGGTGTTAATGTTTTATTCACTAAATCTCAATCTAACGCTTCGGGAATATCAAAATTGTCGGTTTTAATTCGATAAGATGGAATATAAAAGTTATCTAGTGAAATAATGCATGAACTAAAATCTGGTCGCAATTTATCCGTAATTAATTTGGCAACGGTTGTTTTCCCAGATCCACTACCACCACAAATAACAACTAGGACTGAATTCTTTTTCGATTTCTTTTCTGCTGGAATAATTTTCTTCGTATCGCTCATTAATTATCAATACCAATTAATTTCATTAATTCACCAATCAAGTCAATGTCACACATGCGAACAATAACGATCACAGCAACTGCAATAATGATACCTAAAAGAAATTTTAGCATGCCATATATATTATATATCAGGGTACTGCCGACCCCGTCGTTATAATCTAATTGAGGAGTCACGCAAATGGGTGTAATTCTAAAGATTACTGGGTACTCAAAAAGCTACGATGGTGGTAAATCGTACTCCGTTAATAATTTAAGTTTAGAGTTAAAGCCAGGCGATTGTTTTGGGATGATTGGGCACAACGGTGCGGGAAAAACAACCACATTAAAAGCCGTTGTTGGATTACTTGATTTTCAAATTGGTGAAATCTTAATTGATGGACATGATATTCGCACCGAACCAATTGCTTGTAAAACAAAATTAGCATATTTACCAGATGACCCACGATTACCAGAATATATGACTGGTATCCAATATTTAAATTTTATTGCCGATGTTTATAATATTGATTTAAATGAACGAAATCAGTTAATTAATTATTACGCAAAATTATTTGAAATTGATCAAAAATTAAATTTAATGATTGGCTCATATTCACATGGAATGAAGCAAAAAATTGCGGTAATTGGTGCCCTAATTCATCGTCCAAAGTTAATGATTATGGATGAACCTTTTGTCGGTTTAGATCCAATTGCTTCCATGACATTAAAAAAATGTATTAGCGAATTTTGTAAAAATGGTGGTGCCGTTCTCTTTAGTTCCCACGTTTTAGAAGTCGTTGAAAAAATTTGTAATCTGATCATTATCATTAGCAAGGGTAAAACATTACAAATGGGGAAGATGGATGACATTACAAAAACTGAATCATTAGAAAAAACTTATGCAAAATTAATCCAACACCATGAAAAGAGCAAGTAGTGAATTAACCTTTGGAAAACTATTAAAATTTGAATTAAGTAATGTGCTTTCACTTAATCGTTTTCGCAAAAAATCAAATCCAAACTTTCACGCTGTCCGTTTTTGATTAGTTGCGATTGCGATCTTTGCGATCGTTTTATTAATCAATGCGGTGGTTTGTTTTTTATTTGACCACGAAAAGATGTCCGCATTGATTCCAACCCTTGTTCTCAATGCTAATTTAATTGTTGGGTTCATGATGATCTTAACCCGCATCCGTGATGTTTTATTTCATCCCGACACATTAACGTTATTCGGATACATGCCGATTAATCAAAAGCGGCTAATGGTTGCGCGAATTGTCACTATCTATCTCACAATTGTTGTAATTAACTATTTATGTACTTTCATTATTTTAGGTTATTATGCCACCTGCCCAATCACACCGATGTATGGTTTTGAGCGAACAACTTATTTAACTATATTCACTCTTTTACTACCATTCTTCACATCTTTTGTTGTCCTTGTTGCAGCAATTATCTTATCATTATTCTATAGTTTCCTTAGCTCATTGTTACCAGGTAAAAATGGCTGATATTACGGTTTAGTCATTACCACTGTCGTCTTATGATGAATTTTACTATCAAATAGCATGTCTGTTGACGAAAAAGCATGAGTTGTTTTCCGCAATACAAGTTGATTCTTTTATAACGTAATGCTTTATTATCAATATCCAGTTACAATCGCCAGTATTGGTATTATTATTTTATTTTTAATTATTGCATTGTTCGGTAATCAATACTACGATCTATGCGGAATATCAATCAAGAAAAGCCGTGTTGAAAAAATTCACCGATACCGCCAAAAACGTCATTCGCAATTTCGCGCTTTGTTAAATACGGAAGTGAAACGAACAGCTAATCCGGTTGTTTTACTTAACGCTTGCTTCGGGGGAATTATCTTAATTGTTTTTGCCATTAGCCAAGTGATCATTAGTGTGACAAATAATCATCAAGCCTTAATATCATTCCCGATTAATTTCTTTGTGATTGGATTATTAGCCGGATTTTCTTCCCCTTGTTATACCGCAATCTCCCTCGAAGGTCGTCAACATCACATTATCGGTACTGCCCCAGTGCCTGATCGCAAAATTCTAACGGTTAAATTTTTTCCACAATTATTCTTTGTTACAATTCCATGTATCATTGGTGCAGGCATCATCGGTATCTATTATGCATCGCTTGGCATTTGAACAGTACGAAATGCGTTGGATTTAATTAGCATGAGTATTTTTGTCACTTTGGTTAATGGTTTATTAGGGCTGATTATTAATGCCCGAATTAACAAATTTGATTGAACACGAACAATTAAATGTGTGAAAAATTCATTACCCGTATTACTTGGTCTACTAATTAATGTTGTTGTTTGGGGCGGAGCTTTAGCGTTGGTAATGAATGTCAAAATGGAAACCAAATGAATTGTTCTAACCACCTTTCTTCTATTAACTGCAGCAATCATCGGATTAGTCTGATTGTTCCGCAGAACAAAAATTCGTTGAGGTACAACTAATGCTTAGGTTTACGAATTACTTTTTGTCCATCCATATATTTTTGTAAAGCTAAAGGAATATTGATTGTTCCGCTTTTGGTTTGATAATTTTCAACAACCGCAATTCATAAACGATTTAATGATGTACCAGTACCATTTAATGTATGCACAAAGTCGGCCTGTTTCGTTTTCGTATTAAGATATTTAATATGACTACCACGGGCTTGATATTCGCGACAATTTGAACATGATGAGATTTCCCGATATTTGTTATTGCATGGAAATCAAACTTCCACATCATAAGTTTTAACGGCGGCTGAACCCATATCGCCAGTACATAAAGCAATAACCCGATACGGTAATTTTAATGCTTTTAATACCGCTTCACATTCAGCGGTCATTAACTCTAATTGTTTTTCACTATCTTTTGGTAAACAATAGATCACCATTTCGGTATTATAGAATTGGTGTTGACGAATCACACCGCGCATATCTTTTCCGGCGGTGCCAGCTTCACTGCGAAAACTAACTGTACTACTAGTTAATTTTAATGGTAATGTTTTTTCGTCAAGTTTTTCATTTGCATAAGCACCAACTAATGGAACTTCTTCGGTTGGGGATAGGAATTGACCGTTGGTCAATTCAAACATATCTTCCCGGGATTTTGGTAAATGTCCAGTACCATATAAAACATCAGCATTAATTAAAATTGGTGGTAATAATTCAAGGTACCCAGCTTTGCGATGCATATCTAAAGTAAAATCACGTAAAGCTCGCATTAACCGTGCGCCATCACCCACAAATACTGTATGACGTGATCCACCAATTTTAACACCCCGAACAAAATCCGCAATTTCTAATTTTTCCGCTAACTCTCAATGTGGTAATGGTTTAAATGTTAATTGCTTTGGTTTATTAACTTTTCGCAATTCCACATTATCATTTTCATCCGCCCCAATTGGTACATCAGGATCAGGTATATTGGGAATTGCACAAAGTGTTTCATATCAACGTTGATGAACTACGGTTTCATTTTTAGTTAAATCTTCAAGCTCATGTTTAATTTTAACCACATCATTTTTTAACTGTTCAGCTTGCTTTGGATTAGTTTTAATCAATTGTGTAATTTGTGCACTTAATGCATTACGTTTAGTGTTTAATGCTTGGATTTGACTAACTAATGTTCTTCATTCTTGATCAACTTTAGCAAAATCATCTAATTGTTGATAAGGACGGTTGCGAGTACGGATGCGTTTCGCAACATCATTAAAATCTTTCCGTAATAGTTCTGGATCTATCATGGTATAAGTATTATATTTGATAGGCGAAGATTAATATATAATTAAAATTGTTTATTTTAATGTATTATTCATCATTATCGCTTTGCAATTCGTCAAAAAAATCATCCGAAATATCTAGTATCTCTATTGTTTTTTTAACCCTTACTCCGATTTTATTTTCAATCATTAAATTAATTAATTTATCATCGTCAATTAAAATTATATTGTATTCAGAGCGTTCAGCAGTAATGCGGGCGGCATTATTAAATTTTGATGTTGTTATAATTACGCCGCCATCTGCTTTTTTGCCATCTAATGCTCCGGCAAAATCTCGAACAATCCTATCGGTTACATTTGCTCCATCATATCTTTTCGCTTGTATATAAATTTTTTTAAAGCCTAAAGGATCTAAACTAACTATTCCGTCAATTCCTCCGTCATGGGATTTTTTTGTTAACTCTGATAGTTCTTCTTCGTTAACTTGATAAACATTACATATAATTTTTATGCATAACTTTTCAAAATCATATGGGGTAAGATCTTTAACTTTATTCAATAAATTAATTTTCAAAATTTCCGGATTATCGTCGTATTCTTTCAAATCTTTTGATGAATCATTTGAATCTATATTGTTATTTTCGTCAGGAATAATTTTTGGATTCTTTTCCAGAGCATTAATGGCATTTTCTTTTACCATTTTTCCAAGATTAGATGAAGAAATTTTTTTGTTATGATATTCTTCGTAAATTTTTATTCCTAATTCAGAAATTTTATATTGCGCAAAGGCCGTTTGATAAATGTATCCTGCTAAATTTAAATGTCATATAGCTCAACTGATTCTATTTTTATATCGTAACTCACCACTTCCTAATTTTTCTTGCTTGTCTAATTCAGATAATTTAGCAATGTTTGCCACATCCTCGATTAATATTTTTCGCTTCACAGAATCTTCTTTATAATCGAAACAATATTGCAAAATCGGGACAATAAAATCTTGCCAAACTTTCATTATTCGTCCTCCTTTATCGAACACGAAAATAATTTGCGCAAAAAAGTATTAAGATACTTATATCCTAATATATATATATATAGGGTTTGACAAATTTAGGGTACTTTTATTTGCAAATTTAGCATGCATTATGCTTATATTATAAAATAAATTCCATTTTTTTTAAAAAAACATATAATAAATATGCATAGGCTCGTTCGATCCTGCCTTTTCCAGAATGATGGATGAAAGATCGAACAATTAATAATTCCCATCTTAAATAAAATCTCAATGCTTTATAAATACTATCAAATTAAAAAAGAATATCTATTACAAATTTACACCAAAAAACAACTAATACTTAAAAAATCCGGCCGTCCATTTATCAATTTTGGCGATGGAATATATATTCCAGAATGTACAATTCACAAGAATAAACAACATAAACATCATAACAAAAACTGATATGAATATTGCTTTTTTAAACATACACATCGTTTAAATATTTCTGAATTAATATATGTACCGGATAACATGTGTGTTCCGATGAAAAATTACAATAACCCAAATAACATCGAACATGCTGAACGTTTAAATGAAGTTCAAGCAAATATAAAATACATTCAGAAGAAAATAATTAATAGTTTACATATTTCAAAAAAAATTAAATCATGTTGAGCGATTAGAAAATCAAGAAAAATCTATAAGCAAATAACCGCTAATGTTTAATCCACAAAATTAATTTTTAAATCATGGATCTTATGATTCTTGATTAAAAACGTTGCATAACTACCAGTAAATTGGTCATGCTTTGGTGCAACCAATGAACCAGGATTTAATGCTGGTAGATTAAACATATTTCAATATTTAGCAACATGAGTATGGCCAGTAATAATAAAATCAATATGCTCGCATTTAATTATTTTTTTTAATCAATTAACAAACTTTTTATTTTTAATATATCATTGTTGATCGCCAAAACCAATTTCATTCCGCGAATTATCCACAAAATGGGAAAGAAAAAAAGTAATGCCATCAATTTTGAAAATACGATAAGCTTTAAAAATAAAGTTCTCAAAATCTTTTTGTGTTTTTGCTGGGCCATACTTAACAGTAAAATCATGATTACCTTTTGTTCAATAACTGAAATATTTTTTTAAAATATTGCGATTTAGTTTATGATATGGATGATTTTTATCATTAATATTAACGTCATCATAATCACCAGCATGAATTACATAATCAGCATGTTCTTGCTTGATAATTTTTAACATCTTTTTAATATTACCGTGTGTATCACCAATGACTAAAACTTTTTTCATAATTCGTGTTTCTAATAGTCTTATTTAACTATATTATAGAACAACTTTAGTGAATTGGGTTGTTAACGGAATTTAATCGGGTTAGCTGTGGCAATGATTACTTGGTTGATATCTTTTTGCTTGTCTTGTTTATATCCACCATAAGCAACAGCAGTATGGGGACAAATGTCAATATGATAACGTTGTTTAAATTCCTTTTGATTAATTTTAATTGCTTTTTGTTTACATACAAATGTTTTAAAACAGGCGTTATATTTTTTTAAAAACGCTTTTGGTACTTGATATTGACCTTTGGTTTTTAAATCACGCATACATTTTTGGACAAAACGATCATTGCCTGATAAATATCATAAGATTCGTTCAAAATTACTTGGATTGGCAATATCCATGGCACTGGCATCGGTCATAATCGTTTTACTTGGTTTAAAAATTCCGGTTTTGGCAAATCGCGCTAATGTATCATTATCATTAACGACGATTGCTAATTCAATGTTAAAACCAAGACATTTAGCCATATATCCAGCAAGGATATTGCCAAAGTTTCCACTTGGTACATAAAAACACGTTTTGGTATTATTAAATTGCAATACTGCATAAATATAATAAACCATTTGGGCAATAATGCGGCCAATATTAATCGAATTAACCGCCATTAACTTATCTTGCTTATCCACAAGAAATAGTTTTTTAACTAATGCTTGTGCATCATCAAATGATCCTTTCATCGGGATCGCATGGACATTACTTTTCTTCACCCCCATCATTTGTTGACGTTGTAATTTGCTGACATTTTTATCCGGGAAATAAACAGTAATGTCAATGTTATCGCAATTTTTAAATCCATGGATTGCTGCTGGTCCAGTATCGCCGGATGTTGCACAAAAAATTTGTTTCTTTAACTTTCCTTTTTTTAAAATATAGTCACAAACTTGGCCCAGCAATGATAGTGCGTAATCTTTAAATGCTAATGTTGGACCTTGGAATAATTGTTCAATATATAATTGATTTGCTAATTTACGAACTGGACAAATTGGTGTTTTAAATTCTTGGTATGCTTTTTTAATTAATTTGCGCAAAACTGGTTTACGAATATTGGAAAATAAATAAATTACTTCAACCGCTAAATCAATGTAATCAAGTTTGGCTCAACGTTTAATTGTTTTTTGATCAACATGTGGTAGGTTTTCAGGAACAAATAAGCCACCATCTTTTGCGGTTGATTTAATTAACACTTGATCAAAGTGATATATTTCTTTTTTGTTTCGTGTACTAAAAAACTTCATCTTAATAAATTACCCCTTTCGCATTAATTGAAAAAACATATTGTTTAACATTTAAATGATGCTTTTGATAAATCTTTTTCACCGCTTGACAAATGTTCTTACTATCTTTATTGTTACAAAAGGCTGCTGTTGTTGCCCCACTTCCGCTTAAAAATGCCGCATAACTACCATGTTGATAACTTGCTTTAACAATTTCATTAAAACCCGGAATTAATTTGGCTCGATATGGTTGGTGGATTTTATCAATTACTGATTCTTTCAATCAATGACGATGATCATTATTTAGAGCATTAATAAATAATGTTACGCGTTCAATGCTATGAACGAGATCAGCCCGCGAATATGATTGGGGTAAAATGGCACGAGCTTTAGCGGTTTTTAATTGAAAATTAATTGGACAATTAATCACGATCTTTAAATTCTTTTTATAATTTAATGGTAAATATTGAAAAGTGTTTTTTGCATCTTTAAAACACGAACAAATGCCACCATAAATACATGGAGCAACATTATCGGGATGACCTTCTAACTTTGATGCTAAATTAAATAGTTGGTCTTTGGTAATTTGCTTATTTCCCAATTTGCATGCTAAAATAATTCCACCCACAACCGCAGTCGATGATGAACCAAGGCCGCCACATAATGGAATGGCATATGATAAATCAAGGACAATTTGTTTTAAATTGATTTTTAATTTTAAATATTTCGCGGCCGTTTTAATACTTTGATAAACTAAATTTACCTCATTGGTTTCAATGATGCCTTTACCTAAACCACGAACAATAATTGTTGGTTTTTTAAGTTCAGGATTAATATATGCGACATATTTATTGTATAGCGGTAATGATAAACCAAAAATATCAAATCCACTCCCTAAGTTAGCCGAAGTGGCTGGTACTTTACAGCATACTTTTTTAATGTCCTTTAATGCAATTAAACGGCCCATAATCTTGTATATGTATATTATATCTTTGAAGCTACTAAATTAAAGTTTGACAAATAATTGGCAAAATCGCATGAATTAGAATTATTCCTGAGCTTTGAAATTGGCGATTAGTGTCAAATGTTTCATTAACCGCAATTCGGTTTGCTTGTGTACTATGGATTCATCGATAAATAATTAGTAGTACTTTCGCGAACCTAAATTTACAATAAATACATGGTAAAACATATAATAAAAGTATAATTCAGATAATGGAAAAAAATAAATTACAAAGACGCACTTATACATACATCGGTTTAATCACTGGATTAATTTTAAGTTTGATTATTTTTTTTACATTTGTTAAACAACAACCTAACACGAATAATATACAGCCGATTGTTAATTCATCGAATTATATTGGTAATGCTGATGGTTCTGATTGAGCTGGATATACTAGTGGTAGTTTAAAAATTGAGATAATTAAGCAATCAAACGATGCAAATCACGGTACTTGCGCAATTGTCGATGCAAGAACCAATAAATATAGTGCCAACAACTTAGCGATTCCGAATATCGTACAAATTAATACAAATTTATATGATGTTGTGCGAATTAATGCATATGCCTTTTCTGGTGTTAACAACAGCTTACTAATTGGTACATTAACGTTTCCAAGTGCATTAACAGAAATTCAAAATTATGCATTTAACGAATGCAATAAATTGATTGGGGATTTAATTATTCCGAATAGTGTAACGACAATTGGTGATGGAGCGTTTTCTGGTTGCGATGGATTTAACGGTAGTTTAATTATTCCGAATAGTGTAACAGCAATCGGCGAACTTGCATTTGCAAATTGTGCCGGTTTCACTGGTGATTTAATCATCCCAAACCGTTTAACAAAAATTAATGAAAGCACTTTTACTCGTTGTTCAGGTTTTACTGGTAGGTTAGTTATTCCTAGCACAGTGACAGCCATTGCTAGCAACGCATTTAGTTATGCGAAAAAAATCAGCCGAATAACATTTACAAATAGTGCATACACAATCAATACAAATGCTTTTTATGGGCTTGATAAATTATCTAATATTGTTTTTGATGGATGAAATTCATTACCTGGCAATAAATGAGTTAACAACATTTTCAATGGTTCAAAAAATCGGAGCGGAATCGTTGAATCAATTAACGGTAGTTTAGCATCTTCTGCTATTTTAGAATATTTAACTAGTCATAATAATTCTGACTTTCAAACTTGAACTGCTGTATAAAATATTTTATCATCAGAAAATTTAATTTCATTTAGATAAACACAATACATGTGTGTTATAACTAAATGTTTAAAATTTCATCGGCTTCAGTAAATTCATTAATAAATTTGAATTGGTTGATGCGCGGCTTAAATTCTTTTATAAAATTGGGTATGTGCAGGCATTATTTCTTAATTCCAACCAAAAAACGGGTAATATTATTTTTTACATTTGCAATATTTTTTGCTAAAATGATTCGGTAATATTCTTTTGCAGCAATTGGTGAAGCGATGACGGCTTGTTTCGGCGAATTTAAATCCCGAGCTGAAAGTGCAGTATTTAAGGATGGAAGTGTTTTTCATTGATTTTTTTTAATATAGTTTTTGCATTGGTCTAGTGCGCTTGGATGTGATATTACCGTTTTAATCTGTGATAATTTTGTGCCTTTTAATGCACACAAAATATGATCAATTGGTTGATTAAAGTAAAATATTGTTTTAATTTTATTCAAACAATGTTGAACTTGTTTAACTGGACCAGCAATAATATTTTCATAAGGCATAACGGCATAATCAATCCGGTTATTACGTAATGCATTGACTAATTGATCAAACGTATCATAATTTACATATTGTTGATGGGGAAAAATATGATTAGCGACAATTCATCCATATGCACCAATTGTTCCTTGATAACCAATTTTAAATTTTTCTTGTTGTTGAATAATTAAATAAATATTCTTAACCGTGACACTTGGATCAAAACAATTATTATCCATAATATAATTTGCGGTATTTAAATAGCATAATTTACGGGTGGCAAAGATTTTAAACAGCTTTGTTTTGCCGTTTTTTAATAGTGGCCGTTTACTGCTGTCTAGTGTTTTAATAATATTGGCACATGTTCGTTGCAAATAAAAAATTTGGCCAGAAGCTTGCATCATTTTAATATTCACGTCTTTTAAAATAATTCCGCCACCAGTTGCCACAACTAAACCTTTTGCTTTTTTTAATTTACTTAAGATTTTTGTTTCTAAATTCCGAAAATAAGCTTCACCGTATTTGGCAAAAATTTCATTAATGCTGATTTGCGTTTTTTGGACAATTAAAGCATCAGTATCAACAAATTGATATCGCAATTTCTTCGCCAATAATTTGCCAATGGTTGTTTTACCAGCTCCCATCATTCCGGTTAAATAAATGTTAGGCTTTTTCATTGGCTAAAATTAATTCATAAATTGCAATCGCTAAATATGCTTCAGCAACCACTTGTGCGCGTAATACGATGCAAGGATCGTGCCGGCCAGTAGTTGCCAATATTGTTGGCTGCATTGTTTGATAATTAACACTATGCTGCGGCTGACCAATTGATGGTGTTGGTTTAATTGCAATTTTGCAAACTAAATCCATCCCATTACTAATTCCGCCAAGGATCCCGCCCATATGATTAGTTTTAGTATAAAACTTTTTTTGTTTAATATAAATTGCATCATTAGTTTGTGATCCATAATGCTCAACTAATTTAAATCCATCGCCAAATTCCACACCCTTTACACCAGGAATGGCAAATAAATATTCACTAACCTTCGCTTCAATACCACCAAAAAAATCCGAACCTAATCCCGCGATCATATGCTGGGCTTGTAAGGTAATTGTTCCGCCTAATGAATCTTTTTGCATCTGCGCTTTTTTAATTAATTGGGCAATTTGTTTTGGCGAAGGATTAGTTGTATGATAAATTTGACTGATCTTTGAATTTATTTCAATCCCGTATTCTTGTTTTAAAACTTGTTTAATGATTGCTCCAACAAAAACAATTGGTGCAGTTAAACGTCCCGAAAACTGACCACCACCAGTTGCGACATGATGATATTTAATTAATGCTGTTCAATCAGCATGTCCTGGTCGCAAAATTGGCAGATAATCATGGGGACGAATATTTGTATTTTTAATGATCATTTTTAATGGTTTACCAGTTGTGATTAAATTATTCTTTAAACCAGTTAATACACAAACTTCATCTGCTTCTTTCCGCGGCGTTGTTAAAGGGTTTTGCCCGGGTTTACGGCGATCCATTTCCACTTTAATTGATGATCAATCTAATTTAATTCCTTTTTTTAAACCAGTAATCGTAATCCCGATTGAAGGACCATGCGATGTACCAAAAATTGTTAATTTTAAATATTTACCAATTTTATTCATTGGGCTTGATTTTGGCAAATTCCTTTCAAAAATCAGGATAGGACTTGTTCACACATTCAGGTTTGGTAATAATGACTTTACCATTAGCTTTAAGTGATGCGATCGCTAAGGACATGGCAATCCGATGATCATTCCATGAGTCAACTGTGCCGCCAATTAAATGATCAACATGCTCAATAACTAATCCATCTGGTAATAAGGTAATTTTTGCCCCCAATTTATTTAGTTCTTGACTAATCGCTAATAAACGATCAGATTCTTTAATTCGGACACGTGCCGCATTAATAATCTTACTTGTACCGTTAACACATAATGATAAATATACAGCTAGGATCGGCACAAGGTCCGGAATATCTTTTGTATCAATTGTTAAATTACTTGGTGGTAAGGCTAAAATATCCACAATTTTTCGATCGCCTTGCTGGGATTTTTCCGATAAACCTTCAACAACTAAATCAACACCCATTTTTTTAGCAACTAGTCAAAAAGCCGCTTGTGAATAATCACCTTCAACAACAAAGGGAGGATGCGGTGAAACATATTTTTGATTACCATTAATATTTAATGTTAAAACTTCAGCTTTTGCGGGGATAAAAAAACCAGTGTATATCGATATTAATCAAGTTGTCAAATCAACATATGGTTTTGATTCAAGCGGTGTCACTACCACAATCGACGAATAGTTATCTAACAAACTCAAGCCAAATAATAATCCAGTGATAAATTGTGAGCTAATATCACCACGCACTTCAAACCGGTCAGGTTTTAACTTTCCTTTAATGACTATTTGACCGTGCTTTTGTTTAAATAAGCATTTTTGGCGTTTAAAAATTTCTTGATAAACATCCATTGGTCGCTCCATTAATCGCCCATGACCGATAAATTTTCACTTTTTTTTACTTAAACAAGCAGCAATGGGGATTAAAAATCTTAATGTTGATCCTGATTCACCACAATCAATTGTGCGATCAGTGTCATTCATAATTTTTTTCATTCCATTAATCGTTGCTGTAATATCATCGGAGCTACCGAGATTAATGATGTTGGTTTCATCATGACCAGCTAAATATTCACAGATTACAGCCCGATGAGAAATTGATTTTGATGGCGGAACAGTGATTTTAATACTCATTTTATTTATTCGATTTTTTTCGCTTCATCCATAATCACTTGCATAATATTTTCGATGGCATTTTCTGGTAATTGTTGGCCAATATAAGCCCGTAATTGTGCTTTAACCGCTTGTTCACGTTGGGGAACAAAAATCGGCAAATTGTTAGCTTTTTTATATTCACCAACTAATTTAACGATGCCAAAACGTTGAATAATTAATTGGGCAATTTTACGATCAATTTTATCAATTTTTTTTCGGGATTTAATTAAGGTGTTTTTTGCCATATAAAATTAGTTTGCCAAATAATCTGATTCAATACTGCGCATAAGTAAATCATTATTTATCATTATATAGCATGATGATTAACAATCAAAAAAATAAACAAAACAAATAATTACTATATAATATTATTAATATGATTTATTATAAATCATCAAACATCAAAATTAATTATTATTGTTCGCTATTTTTTTCGCGGTTTAGTTCAACTTGGTCACTAATAAACTAACCGAGTTAAATTTAAAAATGCCGATTCAAAATTTCATCATAAATAAACAACCCATCGTCATTCAAAACCATCTTTTGAAACATTGTGGGAACTATTTAAATAAATATTTTAATCCACAAATCCATCAAAAAGTTGTGATTATTACCGATCAAAATATTGCAATTGAAACACCCTGATTGCGACAATTATTACCAAATCTTGAAGGATATACAATTAAAATTATCGTTTTACATCCAGGCGAAAAAACAAAAAATTTAAAAACATATACCCAAATTGCCGAACGCATTTTGCGTTTTAAAATTACACGTAATGATTTTTTAATTGCATTAGGTGGGGGTGTAATTGGCGATTTAACTGGTTTTCTTGCCGGAACATTATTACGTGGCATTGATTTTGTTCAGATTCCCACAACATTACTTGCCCAAATTGACAGTTCGGTTGGAGGAAAAACGGCAATTAATAGCCAATATGGCAAAAATTTAATTGGTACTTTTAAACGTCCATCATTAGTCTTAATTGACCCAAATTCTTTATCAACACTTGATCAAAGAAATATTAAAAACGGTTATATTGAAGCAATTAAAATCGCTTTAATTAGTGATCGAAAATTATTTGATTGATGTGATCAAAATTATCAAAAAATTATTCACCTTGAACCAAAAACGATTACATATTTAATCGCCGCATGCATTAAGCACAAATTAAAAATCGTTAAACACGATCCGGAAGAAAAGAAAGGGATTCGTCAAGTCTTAAATCTCGGCCATACATTTGGTCATGTTTATGAAGTATTGGCTGATTATAATCCACGGTTAATTCTTCACGGCGAAGCCGTTGGAATCGGAATTATCCAAGCAATGATTCTCAGCAATCAACTGGGTTATTTAAACGATGAAGAATTAAAACTTGTTCTTGCCCATTTTAATCGCTTAAAAATGATTAATTTTTCAACAATAAAACATTGAAAAAATTATCGCAAAATTAAAAATTTCTCATCGTATTTAATTCGTTTAATGCGCACTGATAAAAAAGCGACAAACAGCATTAACTTAGTTTTAAATAAAGCGATTGGTAAAAGTATTTTTGTTAAGGATGTTAAACCAAACGCAATTAAAAAAATGATTAAAAAAAATAATGTCTAATTGAGATAAAAACAGTTGAACCAAGGCAGGAGTGATTATGCAACTGCCAAAATATGAAGACGAAAAATTACTCAACAAGATTCAAACACAATTAGCAAACTCACCAGAACTAATTGATTATGAAAGCATTGTTGAATTAAAAAAGCACCTCGCAGCATTAAATCAAAATGAATCTTTTTTAATTATTGGCGGACCATGTGCTGAGGACATCGTTTTTAATTCTGATTACATCAAAAAAACGATCGAAACAATTATTACGTTAAGTAAAAATATCAGTCAACAAACACAACACGAAGTGATCTATGGGGGAAGAATCGGTGGCCAATTTGCCAAACCACGTACCGAACAATATGAAACAATTGGCAATCAAACATTACCGGTTTATAAAGGCGATATGATTAATCATATTGATTTTACCGTTACGGCACGAACACCAAAACCAGAATTGATGATCGATGGTTATACAACATCGTCAAAAACAATCAAATTAGGAAAAAAGCTTGATCCGAAATTTTATTTTACACACGAAGCACTTTTAATTCACTATGAAGAGCCGCAAATTAAAACTAAAGGCAGTGAACATTATTTATCATCAACACATATTCCGTGAATTGGCGAACGCACCCGCAATGCTGATTCAGCACACGTTGAATTCTTACGCGGCATTATTAACCCAGTGGGGATTAAATGTAGCGAAACGACAAAAGTTGAAGAATTAATTAACATTATTCGCAAACTTAATCCGGATAATTTACCAGGAAAAATCCTATTAATTATTCGGATGGGTAAAAAAATTGCTGAGCATTTGCCCAAGATGATTGATGGAATTAAACAGGCAAATTTAAATGTTATCTATATCTGTGATCCATGCCACGCAAACATTCAAAAACTATTAGACGGAACCAAAATTCGTTATTTCACTGATATTGAACAAGAAGTGAAAGCTTTTCTTCAGATTTGTTTAGAACATCATGTTCACCCGGGCGGAATTCATGCGGAATTATGTGGAATTGAAACTACCGAATGCATTGGTTTAAATGTTGAAATTGATCATGTTAAAAATAAATATTTAACTAAATGCGATCCGAATATGAATAAAACTCAAGCATTAGCGTTAGCAAAAATTTGAGCAGATACATATAATGAAGAAAGGAAAAAATATGAAAATATTAATTCTTAATGGACCAAATTTAAACCTCCTTGGTGTTCGCGAACCAGCGGTTTATGGTAACGAAACATTGCATGATATTGAAGAAAAATGTTTAGCAAAAGCCCAATCATTAAATTGAACAATTACCTGAAAACAGTCCAATCATGAAGGTGAACTTGTTGAATTAATTCAACAAGCATTAAATAATTACGATGCAATCATTATCAATCCAGCTGCTTTTACCCATACTTCGGTCGCGATTCTTGATGCATTAAAAACTGTCAACATTCCCACGGTTGAAGTGCATTTATCGAATGTTTTTAAACGCGAAGAATTTCGTCATCATTCATATGTTAGTCTTGTCGCAATTGGCGTAATTTCTGGTTTTGGATCCGCGGGATATTTGCTGGCACTAGAATATTTAAATTTAAAAAAATAATGGCTAAACTTTGCGTCATTGGACCACTGGATATTGGCCAATATAGTAAATCGCCACTAATCCACACATTTTTATTAAAACAAGCAAAAATTAAAGGCAAATATTTAGCGATCGGCTCCACAAATTTGCCAACAACAATCAAGCAATTAATTCACCAAAAATATCATGGTTTTAATTTAACGATTCCTCATAAAATCGCCATTCTTCCGTGCTTAAATAAAATTGATCATGCTGCACAAAAAATCGGTGCGGTAAATACAGTTAAAATAATTGATGGAAAATTATTTGGTTACAATACTGATGCATCAGGAGCGGTGGCATATTTGGCTGATAAAATAAATATTAAAAAGATTAAACATCCATTAATTATCGGCGCAGGTGGTGCTGCACGAGCATTAATTTATGGATTAAAATATATCCAAAAAATTAATGATATAACCATCCTTAATCGTACCGATAAAAAAGCCCAATTATTAGCCAAAGAATTTAAAATTAAGTGTTGCAAATGAGCAAAGCGAAATGCATTAAATAAATACGATCTAATTATTAATGCAACTGCTGCCGGTATGCACAATCGTGAACCGCTAGATATTAATTTAGCAAACGCCGACAAAAAAGCCGTTATTTATGATGTTGTTTATGCACCTTTACTTACGCCTTTTTTGCAACAAGCAAAAAAATATCATTTACAAACTGTTGATGGCTTAGGGATGTTAATTTATCAGGCAATTACCGCTTTTAACATTTGGTTTGATACGAACCTAAAAATGTCAAAAAAACTATATATCACTGTCAAAAACGCGAAAAACAAGGCATAGGAAGTCGGCAAGTGAGAAAATAAATCCATTGACATATATAATATATATGTCCGTATTATGAGTTTCAAATCACACGTCACAATCATTACATCGGTCTTAACAGGAATTTTCTTAGTTTGTGGTGCGGGATTCTTTTTTATCAATTCTAACAAGAGTGTCTGAACGGAAGCAATTAGTTTATCAGAGATTGATCCAGAAGGATTAGAACCAAATTTTTCACTATATGCGAATGTTCAAAATAAACGCAATGTTAAGTTTGAAGAAATCAGTACTTTGTCATATGAAAAAAATACTTATCAATTAGTCGTTGATTTTCTGAAACCAATTGTGCCAATTGTTGAAGAAAAAAATATTACGATCTGGGTAACACCGGCCGATAATAATCCTGACTATACAACATTAGATCCCCATGAAGTAAATATCGCCGTAACTGGTTGTGATTTTTCCGATGCAGAAAATAATCGTTTAAAATATAAAATCTTACCGGGATCATCACTTAATTTTAATGTGCCAATTATCGTTAATGATGAATTAAAAGATATTAATGCATTAGCAGGTACGCCATTAATTGACGAAATTACTAATCAACATTTTCAATATATTAAATCCGAAAACAACCCGGATTTAATTTGAAATAACGAAGAAGGAGACGCAGGGATCATTACCAGTGATGACGAATTCCGTTATAAAGTTCTAAATTTATTGCGGAAAAATATTGATCAAAATATTGGCTTTGATGATTATACAATCGCGATCGCATATGATCAAATTGATCGTGCTAGTAATAGTCAACCAGTAACAATTCAAGGACCAAACGGTGTATTAAACTATTTTGATAAGTATGACATTCCGGTTAACATTATCGCCAATCCTGAATCAACATTAATTACCGGCGAAGTCGCTTTTAGTATTCCGGTTAATATTGAATGACAAAAATTTGACGTCAAAAATATTACTAATGCCATTATTGCCGATCAAACAATTGATGCACTGGTTAATGATGTAAATAATGTCACAGCAAATGAAATTACCGCAGCACATGAAAGTTCCGAATTCAAAAAAAACATTTTAGCATCATTACGGAAAGTTTCTTCTAACGTGATGTTAACTGATTTCTATATTACATCAACTGCTGCTGCTGGAAATTTTAATGTTTCTGGTTTTTATAAAAATGTCGTTGCAACAGTTCATGCTGCGCAAAACAATACAACAATTCAAGGTCAATGTACATTCAATCTCCGTTTTAAAGTCCACGAACAAACAATCACTTATGATTATTCAGCACAATATCCAATTAATTACAATTTAGGCAATGGCGAAACATTTAATATTCAAGGTCATGCATCAGTTCGGGTAACACTAACTAATTTAGAAGTTAAATTTAAATGAAGCGTGCCAAAAAACTTTGTCAGCAATAATCATCAGTATAAACTGATGGATTTATATAACGATAATTACATTAGTGATTTTAGCATTAAATTTGGCGCAAATTCCCGTGTTTATACTGACGTTGATGGAATGGCGGAAATGGCTGGGCAAAAAGATGAAACAACACCATTAGCATCATTCGGTGAAGTTTCACCGATTGACAAAAAGAATAATAAATATTATTTTGGTTACAACCGAAACGGATCAATGATCGTTAGTACACGTGAATTCCAATCAGTGACACCAGCATCAGCACCACTTGCGACACAACCATCAATTTGATTTACGGCAGCTGATTCTGGAACCATTACTTGAAACACTTTTTGAGAAAGTATTATCGTTACCATTGATGCAAACAACATTTTAACTTCAGCAATTCCAACAACTAAAGCAATTAAATTTTATGTTTCATCAACCGATAATAACAAAAACTTCTACTTTAGTAATGTAACTACCCAAACAAAATTTAATGTAAAAACAGGAGGCGCAGCATAAGATGGAACAAATGCAAATTAATCAACTTAATAAACCACGGATCGGTGTCATTGCGTGAATTTTTATTGTAATCAAATGAATGATTTTAATCGTTTGTGCCTTAGGATCATTTGGTTTATGTTTTGCAACATGATTATTAAATTCAATTCAATTTCAAACTTCCCAACAAATCGATAGCCGTTATGTGCTTGATGAATGAACATACGAACACACAAGCGATGATTTAAACTTTAATGTTGATGTTTATCAAAATGAAAATAAACGCTATGCATTAATCGAAAATAATCCAATTGAAATTATTGAACAAAATCGTTTCTTATTCGAGCAATACTTCAATACCCGAATTCAACAAAACTATCAAACATTTGATTACATCAACGGAATCTTAATTGAAAATAGTGGTGTCGGATTTAATACCCAAATTTTTGATATCAAATATCAATTTGATGCATTAAAATTATTTGATGAAGAACCATACGTTATTAATGTTGTTGCCAACGAAAACAATCTTTTTGTCGAAACAAGTAATATTAGTTTATATTTTTATGGATTTGTTAATGTGGTAAAAAAAGATTTAGTTGATTTGAATATTTTAAATTACCAATTATTTGATTTGACTTTTTATTTTAAAACCGAAACACCAAGCCTGGTTTCAATGACCGATATTAAAAACTATGTAAATTACGAATATCCAAATGCTGGTAATTCACCTTTTGTTGTGTTAAAGGAAAAGATCGTTACCCAAATTAATCTCGCAACTGGTATTATTGTTACGCCTGATGAAATTAATTTTAGCATTAATACTGATGGAATCCGGAACTTTGATTTTTCTTATAAACATTTAGTTAGTGCAACCGTATCACCAAACAACAATATCCTTACGAATAAAGTAATTAATAGTGCAACGATTTTGTTTTATGCCCAAGCAATTTTTGCGCTACCAGACTTAGGTTTTTTAACTTATGAACCAGAACAAATTAGTTTTCTAACCCTTGATAATAAAGCGATTTCTGTCCAAGAATATCAATCAATTATTGCCAACAATTCAAAGATTAAAAACAGCGTGTTAGCGTTAATTCAAAATGAGTTGCGACCAAATTTTACTAGCAGTGATTTCACAATTCAAGTGCGATCATTAACTGGTGGTGATTATGTTGAAAATTATAACTTAAGCAATGTTAAACGTTACCGTTATCGGGTTAATCCAACAACAACTGGAGCAGCAAAAGTTGGAGGGTCTTTTGATTTTTACTGCGATTTCATCGGTATTCAACCATTAATTGAAGTTGTAACAAATTTTAATTACGGAATGAGTTGAAGCGGCAAATTATGACACGAAGGATATGATACATTTGTTGGTGTTTTCCCAAGTTATGGTAGTTGAGATATTGGTTTAGAAGGACTCGACTTAATTTTCCGCTATAACGAAATGAAGTTATATTTATTGGATTATGAGGTTGAATATACACCATTCCAATTACGTGATCTTGGGATTTGCGATAATACTGACGGTAGCACCGTTCCTTATTTCCAAGCATACGGTAACTCATATATTGCCTTGGGACAAAATGATTATTTAAACAATGATTTTTCAATGTTTACTTGATTCGGTGCACCTGGTCCAACCGTTACATTAGCCGAACGTGATAAAATTTATTTGGGGGAAGATTTGGAAAATAAAAATTGGATTGTTGACGGATCACGTAGTCATGATTTTCACTTGCGTTTAGAAAATCTTTGGAATACATTCAAAATTAAAAAGGTATTTAATACCGCAAATAAAAAAGACGAATTGCAAGTCTTCAAAACCGATCAAACTGTGCGTTGAACATTTGCCCAAAATTCACGATGAGGAACAAAATATTATCATTATGGATTTACGACAAGTTGTCCCCAAGGATCATGACCATTTAAAAGCGCGAAATGCGAGCTTAATTATTTATACTAATGGAAAAAACTAAAAAACTAACCAGTCGAAGTGAATATCACTTAATATGCATCAGAATCGGTTTTGCTTGGGCATTTTTTATTTTAGCTTTATTGTGACGAAACACTACCCCTTGATTACACTTTAGCTTTGTCATATCACAAATTGAAATTTTGCCGTTTGCCTTTGCATTAATCCAAATTGGATTAGAAATTGGTTGGTTGTTTAGTTTGATTTTTTTATATCGATCAGTGATAATTAAAAACTACGAGATTCAATTTAAACGAATAAAATTAGTTACGATCATGTTAACCCTTATGATTGTCTTTGGTTTTATCTTATTCATTTATACCATTACCGAGGCCGGCTTATCGGTTGTGGCAAATTATACGGAATTAATTCCCCCAACCGTTAATGTTATTTTAGCTAATACGCCATTCGCTTACGTTATGGCAATCTTTTATTGGGGTGTATTTTCATTCTTCGTTGTTTCGACTTATTATATTCATAATACCGCTAAAAAAGCCAACTTCTGATTGGCGGTTAATCGCTATCATGCCAAAATCCAAAAGAAATACCGCAAAGCAAAAAAGATCGTAATTCGCGGGCAATATTAAGCTTATACCGCAACTGTATATTTAAAATCAACGTAATCAATATTCGCATTGGTAAATGTTAATAAAGAATTAAAACGGGGGATTCGTGCACGAATTAATTTATTCGTAAGATCAATGCTAACAACTTCAATTTGATTTGCGACATAACCAATAATGGCATCTTGCGCAGCGACCGAGATTGCTGTCATATTTGGGTTAATTGTTGCGGCAAAATTATTTGCCTTTAATAATGTTTTGGCATTATTAACATTAATAATTGATCCCGCCGGAAAAGTCAAAAATGCCGTTGTCGTAACATTTTGACGGAAAAATGCTTTTGCATCAGTTGGGCCAGTCGCACTATTAAAGTTATGACGGGCAGCAGTTACAGTAATATTTTTTGCTCCAGTATATTTTAATGAATTTGGTTGAGCCGATACAGTTGTCGTAAATACTTGAGCGATTTGATCTCATTGTAACGGTGAAAAAGCAACTTCATTTACATCTAATCCACCGGTAATTGATGAAGTATCGTTACCAAATTTGTTATAAAATTTGATCGCAAAATCTAATCCATTATATTCATATAATAATTGATAATTTCAATAAACGTTATCAAGGTTAAAACTGGTTTTAAGAAAGATTTGATCTAAAATGGTTAAATTGGGATTAACATAATAAGACAATGTAACTGAACCAGTAAAGGTAATTCCACTCGCTCATGGTTTAGTTGTTAGAACAAAAAAGTTCAATCCTGGTAATGGGGCAGAAATTCCATTTAAATTCGCCGCCCCAGTACCGATTGCTGCTGTTGCATCCAACAATTCAATTTCGTTAATGTAATTAGTACTTGGTGATGTTTTTAATTTGTTGGCAATCAAACGCGGCAACATGCCTTGAATCACATCCGCGGATGGTAAATATTTATAATAATTTATTTTATTTAAGCAATTTGTGTTATCGTCTTCAAAATTAAATAAACCTGGACTTAAGGGACTAGCAAATTGACGCGTTTGGACAACACTACTCCAAGGAATTATCGCCACAAAAATTGATGTTGCCCCACCCATAACTAATATTCATTTGGATCATTTAACTCATCACTTATTCATCGTTAGCTACTATATATAGTATATGTGAATATAACGCTGCCAATATAACGAATTGATGATTCGTTAGCAACAATTTGCACTTGGGTTTCGGTGATTATAAAATTAACTTCATTGACAAGCGTTTCTCAATCAATCGCTGGTGAAGCGGCATTTTCAATGTTATATTGACGAATAAAATCATTTGGTGTAAGAATTTGATTCATTTGCGTTAAAATTTGGTACGATGCATTAGCAAAAACAGTGGTTAATGCTTGACGAATAATGCCGGTGTTATAAGTAACATCAAAATAATGTTGATCTGGGATACTTGAATCAAAGTGCGAAATTAAACTAAAATAAATCCGTGCTGTATTCGAACTAATATTAATCTCGCTAATGTTGAAATCGGCCGCACTATAATATGCATTTTCATATCCCGATAAATTATTTAAATTAATTAATTTTGCTAAGATTACTTCGGCGCTTGGTAAAATATCAAAACTACCAAGATTCGTAGTGGTAATTTTTGTTGTGTAAATAATTTTTGGACTATAACGGATTGCCAATGATCCAGTGATCCAAGGTTGGCCAACAGCATCAAGCAAATTAACACTAACATTGATTTCACCAACGCTATCACCGCTTGGTAACACGGAGTAGACAAAATTAAAATCATTAACGGACGTGATGCCAATTTTCGAAAATGCCAATGCATTAAGATTAGCTAATTTATCATAAACAACTTGTTGTGAAGGTGGAGTCCCAGAAGTGAAATTTAATCAACCAATGAATCCTTGATAATTGTTACCTAATAAATATTCAATTGATGGTTTATTGGAATTATCTCAATAAATGCGAATTGTCGATCCATTAACTACTGGTGATAATTCAGGAACACTATTAAATTTTTGGGTAACAACAATGTCCGCATAACCAATCAATTTGTTTCGGTTCCAATCAATATAATCAATTTGAATATCGGCTTCGATAATCGATCCCAAAGCATCATATAGCTCGTCCGCTGTTTTGTTTGGACAATATGTGGCATGAATTGCTGCTCACATTCGCCCAGTTTGTGTCGTTGGTTCACCAAATAAAGTTTGAAAATCTGGAAAAACAGCGCCTAAACTAATTAGTACATCATCGTCATATGCATCCATATTTAAATATTCACGAATGCTTAAACGCGGGTTGATCGTTAATGTATATTGCGAATTAATAAATTTAGTTGATACTGGTAAGCTTGGATCAATTTGCACAACAAAACGGTCGGGTGTCCCAGTTGATGGCGAAACTCTTAGATCAACTGGTCGGATGCTATTTTCATCAAAGACATTTTGGTTTTCTTTGTACAAATAATTAAATAGTTCGGTTTCGTTAAATCAAATTAATTCGTTGCTTGTTTTCGTTAAAAAAATCGGTGCATCAACAACTCGGTCGCTAATTAATTTTGTCGCAACTGATTGGCCCCAATAAATTTCAATTCCATTATCATCGTTAAAACGATCAGGCACGGCTGGTGGAGTAACGGAACGACTATTGTATGTTCCAGCTTGGGTACATACACGTAAACGAGCGATCCCTTCCTCAACCCGATCAAAGTAAATGTTATTTTTGCCAATTAAATTGATCGGGTTGTTATTAGAGATATAAAGCATATCGATTAATTCGTTGAAGTTGTTAACGGTCGATGGTATCGCAAAACTCATATAGCCAATAAAATTATTCGCAAAAATATTCTTGAAATGTTCTTTAATCCCGAATCGAATTTCAACTGAACCGATTAATTTATAAGCAAAAATATTACCGTTAACAGTTACCGTAGCCCGATATTTAATACTTGGATCAGCTGGGGAAAGAATTTCTTCAATATTGCTGACAGTATAGCCGTTAACGTCATTGACTGAATTTGCCGTCAATACCGTTAAATTTTTTTCCACAAATAAACAAGCGAGATTATAAGGACTTGGATATGTCGCACTGCTATAGGTATCAACATAGCCTAAATCTAATGTTAACGATAAATTATTTAATGCCGAAGGAATCAAACAAGTGAATGTTAATTTTTCCGTTGCTCCACCATGTTGAATAACATAGAATGGTGCAAGATTACCATTTGGTAATGTTAACGTAATAATATTACTACTGTCAAAATTCAACGCAATACTTCCGGCATTGATTGCGGCGACGAATTGTTGTTTACTAATTGATGATTCAGCATTGGGATTATTTGCATACAATTGATTGATAAATGAATTTTTTCGCGATTGAATTGATGTATCAACTAAGTCAAGTAATGGAAATTCACGTTGAGGAAAAATGGTAACAAGTTTGCGCGCAATTTCATATGTAACATTTAAATCGCGAACTGTTGATCCACTACCAAGCCGAATTGTTGCTGAATTATTGGTAATATTTGTAACTGATGTTAAAGCAGTCGGAATTACATTAGGATTAATAATTTGTTTGTTAACGGCACGGAAATTACTTAAAATCGCATCCGCTGAAGGTACGGCATTAGTTTCTGAACTTACTGTTGTAATTAAACCAATTCCCGTCACGAATGTATATTTATCAGGTGTTAAATTTGTTGGGTATAAATAATTTAAATTAGCCCCAACTGGTAATGTATAAACTGCCTGGTCAACTGATCCGATATGAACTAAAACACCGCCAGTTTTACTATCGACACTATCCACGGTAAATGTTAATGCATCGATCGAACATTTAGCATCAGCTAATTTCAAATCATTTTGTAATTGTGTCTTGATTGTATTTAACAATTGTGGTTGAAAATCATCACCAAGCGGCGGAAGCGAGATAATTGATGACATTTTCACATATGTTGCTGGAGAAATCGCCGTTGGAAAAAAATCAGTTAATGCTGTGGTTTTACTCAATAATCAAAATGAATTATCAACATCATTAAAATGGATCTTATTATTTAATTCAGCATCGTCGCCGGTAAATTGCAATTTAATATCAAAGAGAATGGGCACAAAATTTTGTGTCGTGTATGCTGAATAAATCAATTCAATTTTTCAAGCATATGCCAAAGTATAACGAGTCGTAAAAGGAAAGTCACTTAAAGGAATTTGTGTTGTTGAGATATAAGTGCTTGGATTATTGACATTGACCCCATTTTGTGTTGCCGTAACTACCAATGATGGATTGTGATCTTCGGCACGGAAAAAGTCAGCTTCTGATTCAACATAAAAATATGAGTATCGTTCGTCAGGATCCGTTGGTACATCAAATGAATGAATGTAATCCTTATTTTTACCAAATCCAGTTCGTAAATATCGATCAAAATGTGCATGCTGAACAAAAAGCAAATAAAACATTCAAACGATAAATGCAACCAAAACAGCAATGGCTAATAAACTATAAATTTGCTTAGTATGTTTTTTATAATGATTAAATTTACGTTGTAAAGCTTCAGTTCGTGCATCAAGATCATCTTTTTCTAATCCGTAATTGTAGGTGTTATCAATTTTTGCTAATTCCATTTTTTCCTCCTATGGCATTGTATTAAACAAACAGTATAAAACAACTGGCGTGCTATCGTAGTAGTAACTACCAGCAATTGGTGTAAAAGTGATTCGGTATGGGTATGGATTAATTATGATTGTCATGGTAACATTTAACTCATCTCAAGCAATGCTGTGAACAGGGGTGTTCGTGTGCAATTCAAGTAAACGAATTAATGATGGGCCATGAACGGATCATCATGCGGCTTCGGTTGCATAAGTAAAAAATGTCTGATCGTTCGTAAAATCATAATTCCCACCAGCTAATTCTGATCCTAATGATTTTTTTGGTAAAAGTGTGTAACCAAAATCACAATCACCACCAGCAACTTGTCATAGCGAATCTCCCAAAGAATAACGAATCGTTAATGTACTTGGTAAAATCGTCACTAGTAATGATTGTTGAAGATCCGGTCACAATGCTTTATTTTGCAGGATTGAATCATAAAATAATGCGGTTGCTTGATTAGCACTTGGTGTGGCATAAAAATTAAATTCGGAAAGATTAGCAATTAGAATTCCGTTAACTCCGTCAGCAAAATCATAACGTTTTATTGTAAATGCCACATCGATATAGTCGTCAACTGGGTAATAATTGAATCCCGGTTTTGGAACAATTTCAACAATGAATTTTTGGTGTGATGGTTTTCATGCCGCAGTTGAAATAACTCCGGAATAGATAATTTCTGATGAACCTTCAATTTTTAAACCAACCGCATTACTATTAAAAGTTGAATTATGTTTTTTAATTTCGGTAAAAAGTTGTTGAACAGTTGGTAAATCATATGAATTAGGGAATGAAAAATCAGTTATGCGAATGTCAGCTGCAAATGTCGAAGTACCAAAAACATAATCAAGTTGGGTAATCTTTAAACCTTGTGATGAACCAAAATAATTTGGCGATCACGGATAAGGATAGACTAAAAATCCAGTTGCGTAATTTTCCATTGTAATTTCCGAGAAATCAATTTGATTGATATCAATTTTTGCGTTATATGCACGAATACAAGATTTTACTTTTTGTAAAACATCAGCAATTCCCGAAACACTACCGTAAAAATTTGAGGCATCACTCGCATTAAAATCATTTTGTGGTAATAACGTGGTTAAATCAACCCGACTTTGTGCGGAACTTTTTTGTGACATAGCAATATCGCTTTGAACTTTTTGAATGGCAAAAGGTAAACTTATCCCTAACGGAATTAGGACAATTAATAGCCATTTTACGGAACGCGAAAACCTAAAAGTTCCCATATATATATATATTATATATAATTTAAGTGTAGATAATCGTAAGTTCTAATATGCATAAATTAAAAGCAAAAGTCAATAAAACAATCGAAAAATTAGTCACATGGATCCGCGCCGATGGTGGCGATATTGAACTTTTAGACATTAATCCAGAGACAAAAGAAGTCGTTATTAAGGTTTCTGGTGGATGTGTTGATTGCGACTTTTTTGACCAAACATTCCATCACGGTGTGCGTGATACAATTCTAAAAAATCATCCAGAAGTATCGGCGGTAAATTTTAAAGTGCATCGTGATGAAGCTAAACGCGAACTTGCGGATGAATAGTATAATATAGTTATTTATAAATAACTATAATTTGATTTTTAGCGCATTTGTTTTTTATCATTCGTCGCGAGTTTAATATAGTATTGCCTGCGATATGTTATAATTAGTATATATGGCAAATATTAAGTCCAATATTAAAAATATTCGGAAAATCAAAAGACAAACATTACGTAATAAGTTTGTTTTGACAAATTTAAAAACTGTAACCAAAAATGTTCGTAGTAGTAAAGATGCAGCGAGTTTACCCTATGCATATAAGAAAATTGATTCAGCGTTCGCTAAAGGAAAAATTCACAAAAACAAAGCGAATCGTTTAAAATCACGATTAGCATTAGCTATTAATAAAGCAAAAAATCCGGCTGTTAATCCGTCAGCAGTTGCTAATGAACAAAAAAATAGTTAATTTTTTCTACACTTGTGGATTTTTTATTATTATCGCTTGCGCGACACTTTTTGCCGTTAGTTGTGGCGATAACGGTCCGTCAATTACAAAATATAACAATTTAAAAATTGGTGATGAATATACGATTAATAATCGCGATGAAGCAAATTGATTATTAAAAAATTATTTAAAAAGCAATTTAAGTGATTGTTATACGCAAACAACAATTAGTACCACACCAAGTACTAACTTAATTTATACCGCGCTATCACCAATCGTGCCGAATCCACCATTATTAAAGCGTGCCACTACCGTGTGATTTGAGATCATTCATGCATTAGCGGCATATAATGCTGATACAAATCATGCACCAATTGCTTTTAACTTTCATTACACAGTTGCAATTACTGATGCGGAATGAACGGGATATGTTTGAAATTCATATAGTCAAACCGCCGGGGCCGATGGCGCTGGGGCAATTTTGACAAACAATCTGCTCATTAGTGGAATTAGTGGGCAATTACAAAGTTTTTATACGCATGATCAAAGCGGAACAATTTTCTTTAACATTGCCACAATCCGCGAACCGTCATTATATTATCACGGTGTAAAAGCAATTTAATCTTGCTTACGATAATTAGCAATTAATGATTTAATCTCATTATGAATTTTTGTTTTTAATTCATGGTTATTATTTTCTTCGGCATTAACTAATGCAATCCGTTTATTGTTGATTTGAATTTGGAGAAATTTTTCGCGAATTCGTTCCACTAATTTAACAACGATTGGATTTAAATCTTTTTGATGTTTAATCACAATTGGGATATGCTGAGCAAGAATTGCTTTAATTTCATCGATTGTTGTTGATGAATATCCATTAGTTTGAAAATAATCGATAATCGATAATGGATTAATTACTAATTTCTTTTGGGCAAAAATTTGTAAGAGTTTTAAAATATCAATTGCAATAAAAAATGATTCAAGCTCAGGATAATCTTTACTAAAGATTAAGGTGATCGTCGTAATTGCATCAGGATATTTTATCCCTAAATTAACAAGCTCAGATAAAGCGGTAACAACAATCGCGTTCGCTTGATTAATTTCGCGTTGTCATTTAATAATTTGCGGATTCGTTGATGTTTTTGTGTGGGAATTGATTGCGGTTCGTGGAACAGCAATTTTAATATTACTTTTCCGGGCATAACTTGGCGCAATTTTTTGATCAGATAATTCCCGATATTTTAAATTAATATCAGCTAAGTTAATTTTGCTTAATTTTGCTAATAGTTCTAAATGTGTGGTTTTTAATAATAAATCATCGTGCTCAACAAGATATGATAGCAATTCGTTGGTTAATTGCAAAATACTAGTTTGATCAGTTACATTGGTAAACTGATGGGTAATTAAATAGGAAATAAAATCAATTGGCTGATCAATTAATGCTTTAACGTATGCTGCATCTTTTGCCCGTAATAATTCATCAAGATCTTTAAATTTTTGGTCATACGATTTAATCACAAATAAATTGGTTGCACCAAAGCGGCTATCACTTAAAATTTTTTGACCGATAGCAATGTTTGCATTTATTCCTGCTTGATCATTGTCAAATGCTAAAACAATTGTTTTAATTGATGGAACATTACTGATCATGTTAATTTGTGAATCAGAACAATTAACACCCATTGTCCCAACAACACTTTTAATCCCAGCACGATGGATCGCGATAACATCCATTGGTCCTTCGGCGAGGACTAAAATTGTCGGGTGATTTAAAAAAGCGTTTTGGGCATTAAAAAATACCCGACTTTTATTGAATATTAATGTTTCTTTTGAATTTAAATATTTTGGTTCTTGTTTTCCTGTTGCACGCGCCGTAAAACCAAGAATCATGCCGTCGCGATCATAAATTGGAAAAGTAATTCGATCAATAAAAAAATCATAAATTTCACCTTTACTCGTGATCGTTACGGTACTGCTATCAATCAATTGTTGTTCGTTTCAAATGAGATTCGGATCGTGGTCTTGACCAAACATCCCTTGATCATTCGTACAAATTCGATAAATGATTTTAAAATCATTTGGCGCATAGCCCAAATGAAAATAACGAATCAGGTCATCAGTTAAACCCCGTTGATGCAAATAGGTTAATTGTTGCTGATTCTTCGGATCAAACAAAAAACCTTCATAATAATTATTAACATACTGATTAATATCATAAATATATTTGATTTTTGGATCAGCTAATTTTTGCTTTTGACTTGCTAAAAACTGATCAATATTTAAATTTAGCATTTGGGCAATTTTCTTTGCCGCTTCAAAATAACTTATTTTTTCATATTTTTGGACAAAACTAATCACATTACCGCTGGCATCAGCACAAACGAAACATTTCCAAATTTTCTTTTGTGGTGAAACCGATAATGATGCATTTGTATCACTATGAAACGGACATAATCCGACATAGTTTGCCCCTTTGCGTTTTAAGGGGATGTATTTACCGATCACATCAACAATATCGGCTTTATTAACAATTTCATCGTATAAAGTAAAACTTTGTTTTTCGTTAAGCATTGTGTATCTTAATTATATGTTTTAGAAAAATAACTTTTATCAAAAGGAAGATAACACTGCCACCGTGAATGTAATTGAAGTCTGTCCGGCTAACGGATGTGAACATTTAAGCGTTACCACATGTGTAACTCCGCCTAATCCGGTTGGTGCATTATCAAAATGAATTCGTGTCACATTACCAACTTCAAAACCAGATTCAATATAAATCGATCCAGGATTGTTCAGTTGTGAAGATACTGATCAGGTTAGTTGACCAGTAACGAATGGTACATAATCAATACGGAAACTAATATATTCACCAGTTCACAAGAAATATCCGCCATCTTCACTAATCCCAGGTACAGGAGTTCCGACTGATAGTCCAACATAGAAGGTTGGCGGTGTAAAGATATGTAAATTAATCTTTTTAATTGCCACACACCCAACCAAGTTATTGTAACGGAAATTGATTCCAGCCCCAAGATATGAAGCAGCATATAAAACAATATAACGTTCATATGGTGTGGCTGACGGATCGTATTGTTGGTTAAAACTTAAATTAAAGGAAACGGTACAACTTTGATCAGGATTGGTTACCATATTGAAGTAATCATCACCATAATAGACAGTTCGATATGCTTCTTCAACCCGCGTTGCCGTATATCATTTGCAACTATCACTCAGTAATTTCATTCCACCTAATGTTGCTTGATAATGGTGTTCAAACGGAATTAAATGGTTCGCAAAACGATAAATATCAGTGCCATCCGTATCATCGACGCCTAAATTCCCATCGTCATATGATATTTTTACCCATTCCGTAGCCGAAAATATCCCGATCGTTAATGCAAATGGTTGAATGCTAAAATTACCAAGATATTGATTTAAAGCCACGATTTGGAATTGGTGAATACCATAGGTATTTTTTGGGACCGATGTTGGTTTAAATGTAATTTGCACTTTCGTTGCTTTCGTATTTAAATTAACAATTGAATAATTACCTTGTCATATTTCACCATCATAAAGCACGTTTCAGTTGTTATAACCTAATCCAGTATTAATTTGGTATTCTAATGTTTGCGAAGTTGAATAATGCATTGGAAATTCGCTTTTACCAGTAATTGTTGCGACTGCCGGTTTAACATTAATTGTGATCGTTAATTCGCCAAAATTTGTTCATGCATTTTCCGCACTAATTGTAATTGTATATCGACCAACTTCAAGCAATGGTTCAGTACACAAATGCACAAGCGTATTGTCCACTTTTTGCAATTGAATTAAATCACCAACATTTGGTGTAACCGATAAGACATTAAACACCGATGTTCCAGTGTGGTATTCGGCTAAGTAATAATCAAATTGATTACGCACACCGAATGTTGCATCAACGGATGCTGGACCATCAATGTGTGGACCAGTAATTACGACTGGTCCTTCAGCAGCTCGCACAATATATGTCACTTCATATGTGCTTGAATAGTAATTTGGGTTCATACACAAAATCGTAAATTTATATGTTTTGGGCAAAATATAGCGATCGTTTGGCAATGAAACAACGCCATTATCACTAATTGATATCCCCGATAAATTACTTTGAAAAATTGATCATTTGTTTTCGGTATTAATCGTATTCGCGCTATAAATTTGATTGGGGGTTTTCTCATCGGATACACCATTAATAACCGCTGGACCACTGATTTCTAATGGCGCCGGATTAACATGTAGATTAACGAATAATTCGTGTTGATTTTGATAAATCGTATTGGAAACACCGATGCGATAAAAATAATGATCACCGATTAATAAATTACGGGGAATTGTTACTTCACCAGTTGCGCAGTCGAGCGATAAATTTGCAATATTGCTTTCTTTAATTATTCAAATATTATCACTACCATCAGGATATAACAAACGATACGGAACAACCAGGTCTTCCGTTAACGATGCAAATGTATAATTCACATTTGCATCACCATAAATTTCTTGCTCCGCATCCGTTAAACTATAAACCGTTGGATAAACAATTTTACCATATTCGGTCGACTGATACACAACGTTGTAATGATAATCACCCAACGGAATCGCTGCACTTTTTTTAAAGTTAAGCACTAAACGTTGATCAACGATATCAGCAATATACCAGTCGGGATTTAATTCGCTTGACTCAATTGTTCACGAACCGGCAATTTCATCATTATTTAATCAGTATTCATTACTTACAGCATGATTAGCGAGATAATGTTGCACAGTTTTATCGGTATTACTGTAAATCTTTAAATGCTCGCTTGACTTACGCGTATAAGCCGAAGAAAAAAAATAAATAAAAACAATCGCAGTCGCACATAAACAAATAAGCATTAAAATAGTTCCTACGGTATACCAAAAACGATTGCTGGATTTTAGGTGAGGGAATTGAATAAGATTTTGAACGTCCATATTAAACGCCTAATACTTATAAGTATTATAACCGATTAAGCAAAAAGCTGAATCAATTGAGAATATTGTATAATTAAAGTATGGCTAAACAACCCATAAAACAAAATAAAGTAAATGCCGATGAAAAGATCGTTTTAGAAGTAACGATTGAGATTCCTAAGGATTCAAAAATTAAATACGAATTTGACCGCAAATCTGGCAAAATAAAGATTGATCGAATTTTGTATGGTCCAAATTCATATCCCCAAAATTATGGTTTTATTCCTGAAGCTTTAGATTGAGATGGTGATGAATTAGATATTCTGGTCTTTGCCGATCAATCGATTCAACCAGGTGTTGTTGTTCCAGCCCGTATTCTTGGTGCATTAGAAATGGTTGATGGTGGTGAAACTGATACAAAATTAATCGGAGTAATTGATTGTGATCCACGTTGAGCACACGTTAATGAAATTGAAGATTTAAGTCCGCACGAATTAGATATTATTAAAGAATTTTTTGAAACATATAAACGTTTACAAAAGAAAAATGTATTAGTGCGTAAATTCCAAAGTAAAGCATGAGCGATTCACGAATATAACGAATGCTGTGAATTGATGAAAAAATACGGTTCACTACCAAAAGAAGAATTTTTAAAAACAATGAAAAAAGTTCATCCCGACAAATATCGGTAGTTTAAACATTTATTATGGCTCACAAAAAGCAGCGAAGAATAAAATTCAAACCGAAAAATGTTGTCGCGTTTAGTTTTTGAGATAACTTTGACGGCAAAGCTTTTATTAAGTTAATCTTTTGAATTGTTTTTGTTGCGGCCATTACTGTTTTTGCCATCATCATTATGAATGAGCGGAGTGGCGTATTATCATACCGCCACGAAATCCCATTTGGTTGCCAGGATACGACGAAGGTGTATTATACCATTACCGAATTGCGGTATGCCATCAAATATGGGGAAATTTATTCACCGTTAGGACTGGCCCAAACATACAACCAAATGGTGGCATGGTCCGATTTTAAAATTATTAATTTTTCATTAATGATTTTCACTAATGATATGTATATGCCAGCATGAAGTCCCCAAGAAGTTTGGTTAGCACGTTGAAATAATATTTCCTTAGCTTATTCATATGTATTTATTACTTTAGGCATTGCCTATGTTGCATTGTTGTTCGTGATCATCATTAATCTTTATAAATTACATGAAAATCATAAAATTAAAATTTATGCTTTATCGGTTGAATTTACCACAACCCGAGTTAGTTACAATTCCTATTTGATTAAAACAATTACCGACTTTGCGATTACATTAACAACTGTTCTAGCGCTATTTAATTTTACGACAACAATCATTGTTGTTTCGTATTGATTAATCTTGTATTTATTTTTATTCATTGCGTCATTTTTTGGTGAAAATGTTAAAACCCACCGGAAAAATGCTTTCTATCGTTCCGTTCATGATCTCGTGCCAGAAAAATGTTATTTGCATTTATTAATTGGTGTTCTTGCATTCCAAAATATTTATACCATCGCCCGGGTTTATTTCATTAATTCTTTTGCGGTAAATCTTGATTTATTTATTAGTGTGATTTTACCGATTACCTCAACAACCATTGTGATCGTGCTATTTGTTAAAAAATTAATTGATGTAAAACTTGGTTGGTTGTTAAAAGATATGAAAAATATTACCGCTCGAGCTGGACTATTCAAAAGCTTTTTAAATATGCGAAAAGAATATGCATTAAATGATCTTAATTTCTTGGAAATTATTCCTTTGTTTTTAGCCAAGAAGTTAGCGGATAATGTCATTTCGATGGAAGAAGCGAAACCGATTTTATGAAAAACATATCGGGCAACAACGGGGATCTATCGCGAATTCGATGATCAAAATCGTTATCGAGATTATTTACTTTATATTTTATTTTTCCGCATTCGTGAAGAACGTGAACTTGACGAATTATTATTTAACATCGGTCAAATTCACGGCTACAACGCCAAACAACGTGATCTATTAGAGGAACAACAACGCCAAAAAGTTTTAGAAAAAGAAAAGAAAAAAGAAGAAAAAAGCAATCCCGATCAAACGAATCAAAAAGAAAATGTCCAAGAAACAACTGGTAATGAATCACCTACGCCAATACCAATTCCACCAGCACCAATAATTCCCACATCAAAAATTTACAATAAAAAAGATGCAGGCAAAGATGCAGCAAAAGCAAATGAAGATCCGCTAAAAAAAGATCACGAATAAAGAATTAACGAGCAGATATAATATTATTAATGCACGCGTGGCGGAACTGGCAGACGCGCTAGACTTAGGATCTAGTTCTTCACGGAGTGGGGGTTCAAGTCCCTTCGCGTGCACCAATTTTATTAATATTGTATAATATATTTGTATTTCAAATTATGCAATCTCGAATGCGTTGATGATGAATATTGTGCCTTCCAATCTTCGTATTTGGCATCTATTCAGTATCTAACACTAAATCGACCAATCATGTGTTGAATGCTAATTCAAGCGAATTTCCGGATGTTGGTTATCAATTTACCATTGATAATACCAATGGTGCAATGTATAAACTTGGTTTAACGAAAGATTCAACATTAATTGCAACCGTAGTTACCAAATTGGCACGCAATAGTAAAGATCATTCCGTAAAAAGGGGCGAAGTTGTTATTCGTGGTGGATTAATCGTTAAAACATTACCAACCACTGATCCAGCTTTTACTGCATCTGGTGCTGATGCACCATTTTTCCAAATTCCGTCGGTTGTTGGTGATTATGCCAATTTACCTTTTGCTTATAATGTTGTAGGGATTAATGATGCTGGTTTTGCAAGCAAAGCGACAATCGCCGGAAAATTAATTGTTCCAGCAACGATTACCAAAATGAATTATGTCGAAGAACCACCAGTTGATTTTATCCCCGCTGGTGCATTTAACGGTTGTACCGGAATTACTGGTTATGATATTTATAGTACAATTGATGCGAGTTATGCAAAAGCCTTTCCAATTAATAATAACTCATCAGCACCTGTTCCCATTCGTTTCTTTGGTGGTGTTACCGGACCAGCAGCTGGTTTTGCCGTTGGCCAAAGTCCGTTTACATTAATCGGGAACAACCCAATTAATATTGCACTAGAGCTTAATAATAATTTAACCAATTCATTTAACTTGTTTAGCAATTCAACAAACACCGTAATTAAGACAATAAAATTAAATGAATGTTGCAAAAAATTAGGTGAAAATGAATTTTAATATGCTACTAATGCAACGTCATATTATTTAAATAATAATTTTGATCGATCAATTACTAATTTCATTGAACCAACGACAAATAGTTATCTTTATGTTGATGATTATAATTACAATAAAATCAAATCATTTTATCCCACTAGTCCCGATGCTTTTATTGTTAATAAAGGTCTATTTACTGGTGCGACAGAATTGCCAAAATATAATCAATATGTTTCTAACTATGAATTTTCCGAACCATATCATATTACATTTAACGCCAAATTTGTTGAACCTTCAATCGTTGCTGCTTATCAATTATCCGGAATTTACTATTCGTTAAATGGCGCTCCAACATGAATGCATTTAAATACGAATTACAATAATGAGTATAATGGTCCGTATATTGTTTGAGATAGTGCGAATAGTGCCGGAACCTTTATCGTGCATGTTTCCGCATATTATTACGGTGCAACCTATAATACTACTACCGGTGAATACGATTATACTTTCTTTGATCAATATCGAGCAAACAAGCAAGTTATTATTAAAATTACCCCCACTTATACTAATCCAAGTGAATACACGATTACTGTTGCAACAATGGCATTAGGATTTGTTACAATTACCATCGGTGTATTAGTCGCATCATATGTAACCAAAAAGAAAGGACTACGTAAATAATGTGAACTAGAGGTGAATTAATTATTATTTTACCAATTGTTGTTTTAACAATTATTAGTTTTCTAGCAATTAAAGTTTATTATGATCGTCATCCCGAAAAAAATAAGATTGTGCCTTTTATGTATGTTACAATCATTTTATTAACTTGTGAAATCGTTAAACAATTATGATCATTTTTCGCTATTCATCCTTATGATACATTCTATTTGCCATTTACTGTTTGTGCATCAAATTTAATTTGATACTCATTAATTTCATTCAGTAAAAAAGATTCAAAAAAATATCAATTAGGTTGTTGTGGAGCATACATTATTAATATTCTTGTTACTTTATTGATTTTCTTTCAACCATCATCGGTTGCGTTAGTTAAAGACGACGGAAACTTTATGTTTTCGATCCAATATTTTAACGGAATCATTTTCCATTATTTGGAAATGTTCGCATGTTTATGATTACTATATTGAATGCCTTATAAAATTCGATGAAAAGATATTTTCAAAACAACTGGATTAGCCGCAGTATTATTAACATTCTTTGCCTTGATGGGATTTGCTTTTGATCAAAATTATGGTGGTATGCGTGGTGGATTTGTCCTATCATTATTTGGTGCGCGAGATTTAGATGGCACAGTAATTGGTAGTGTGCTCACGGTTGGTTTTTGTATATTTGGTTGCGCATTCTTTTTCAGTCTCCTACGCTTACTACAATTAAAAATCTACCGTTTCCTAAATCGTCCGATTCCGAAAATTAAATGAAAATTTAAGGCTCAAAAATCGCACACCCATTCAGGCAAAAAACCAGAATAGTATAAAAATACTATAATAATATAAACATGGGAGTAACAAAGGCCGAAAACGGATTCTATCTGTTTTTATCCGTTGATTTAATTAATTCAACTTTATATAAAACCAAGGATCCCGATTGAAGTGAGTTATTTATTAATATCTATAATCACACAATTAAAATTATTACGACAGTTTGATCGCGGGCAAAAGTCTGAAAAATTCTCGGTGATGAATTATTGTTTTATGCAAAAATTACCAATGAACAACAATTAGTTGATGCCTTAGAATCAACCACAACGATTACGAAAGAATTATCGGATTATTTAAATAAAAATTCACCAAAAGATATTCCGATCAAATTAGCATTTAAAACGACATTGTGATCGGGACTTGTTGCTTCATCATTAGGAAAAGATAGTTCGAAATGAAAATATTTAAATTTAGTTGTTGGTGATTTTGTCCCGACCAACCGTTCATTAGATTTTATTGGTCCAGATATTGATACGGGATTTCGAATTGCAAAATCCGCATTTCGCAATGTAATTTTAATTGATGCTAAATTGGCCTTAATTTTTCATATCGTTATTCCCCAATTTAATTTAAATGCAAAGATTGTTTATTTCGATCAATTTAAAGGTGTTTGGGATAATCAACATTACCCAATCGTTTGGTATACGAAAGATTGAACGCGGTTAATTGAAGGCTTTGATTACGAAGATAAATTTAAAAATAAAGTAATTATGTGAATTGAAGATGACAATAATACTAAATTGCGAAATGTTGCTGAATTATTAAAAATTTTTAATCAATTGCATAAAACTGATGAAATCAACGACATCTTTAAAATTCTAAAAATTAAATCACGAATTTAATCTTCAATCGTTAAATACGTTGTTAAGATCTTTTGGTAGATGGCATCCGCCAGTCCTAGCGATTTTTCCAATTCTAATGCCGTATGGATGGTCGGTTTAGTTGCGGGATTTTGGGGTACAAACAATGCACAGCAATCCGCATATGGTTCGATTGATACATCGTATGTTCCATATTTTTTTGCCAAATTAATGATTTCACTTTTATCATATGTTAACAATGGCCGCAAAATTAAAAAGTCGTTCACTGCTTGTTGAATTGTTTGCATCGATTGAATTGTTTGACTTGCCACTTGTCCCAACGATTCACCAGTCGCAATTGCTTGATAGTGATCTTTTTGAGCAAGGTCACGAGCAATCCGAAAAAAGTAACGCCGCATGATTGTAATTTGATAAGCGGGAATTGCTAAATGCGCAAGTTCGTGTTGCAAGTTGGTAAAGTTAACAATAAATAATTTGCTTTTACATAGTTGATCATTCCGATTCACAATTTTAACTAATCGACGAACTTTATCAAGTGCTTTAGGACTGGTATGGGGCGGAGTGATAAAAGTCAGAAAATCAACTTGATAACCTTTTTTTAATAATAATGCTGCCGCAACCGGACTATCAATTCCCCCACTAATTAACATTAAGACTTTGCCATTAATACCAATCGGAAAGCCACCAATGCCTGGAATCCGATCAAAATAAAAATAAGAAACCTTTGGTTTAATTTCCACCTTAATTAATAAATCCGGTTGCTCCATGATCACCTTGTATTGTTTAAAAGCAGCCAAAATATCTCCCCCGAGTTTTTTACTAAAATCCATTGAATTGATGGGAAAACGTTTATCATTTCGTTTGGTTTCAACTTTAAATGTACATTTTTGTTCTGGTAATTTTTTTAATACTGCTGTTTTAATTGCTGCATATGTACTTTTTGTTGGATAAGCTTTAATGATATATAAGATACCTGGAATGTAACGCAAAATATTAATAATCGCATTCACTTGTGATGCCAACACATGGTTAATTACCATATTATCAAATTGCTTAACGATCATACATTTCGGATATTTTTGTAACGCTTTGCGAACATTACGATATAAACAATTAATAAAATCTTTTTTGTTTTTGCCTTTTAAAACTAATTCTCCGTATTTGATATAGATTACCATTAAATTAATTATATAATTAATAATAAGTAGGGGTGTAGTTCAGTGGTAGAACTTCGGTCTTCAAAACCGCGTGTCGTGGGTTCAAATCCTGCCACCCCTGCCATTTTAATAACTATAAATCAATTGGCAATTTAACTACTGTTTTTCACTAAAATCGAAGAAAAAGTTATAATAATATTAAGATGAACAAAAAACAATCGTTCTACATTACAAAAATTATTGACTTATCCACAGCTACGGTTTAGCCGTTAGTTTTTATATTTTTTTGTGTTCCCAAATTCACTAAAATTGGCATGTTCCGATCCATTGCATGCTCATAACGGATCAAAATAAAAACAATGAAAATAAATAAAGATTTAAATAAAGTCGCATCAATCCTTCTCGCAAAATCAATTAAAGACCTTTATCCTAACGCCATCCTTGCGGATGTTGAAGTTGGTGATCAAATGGCAAATGAAAGCGGTTTTAGCTGTTCATTTAGTTGTCCTGAACGTGTTTCAATCAACGATTTACCAAAAATTATGAAACAAATGAAAAAAAATATTGATAGTAATTTTTTGATTAAATATGTTGCTGTTAGTCAAAACGAAGCACTAAATATTTTTAAAAACAATAAATATAAAAGTGAATTAATCAATGATGGTAAACAAAATAAAGTTGATTTAATTTATTTTGGTGACCAATATGTTGACTTATGTGAAAAAAATTCCATCGCTAAATTATCCGCCATCAAAGCTTATGAATTAAATAATGTCGGTGGTGTATATTGAAAACACTCAGCAAAAAATGAACAACTCCAATCAATTGGTGGTGTTGCGTTTGATCAATTGGCGGAACTTGCAGCCTATCGCGATGAATTAAAAGATCGTCAAGAACGTGATCACCGTTACATTAATAAAAATTTAGAACTATTTGATTTTGATTTATTAGCTGGTCAAGGGTTACCGTTCTATTTACCAAAAGGGGCATCGGTTAAATACGAAATTGATGATTATATTCATAAATTATTAGTTCGTAACGGTTATGCTTATGTCCAAACTCCAGTGCTTGGATCAAAAGAATTATATGAAACTTCTGGTCACTGATTTCATTATCGTGAAAACATGTTTCCGGCTTTTCAAATTGATGAAGTTGTTCAAGTCTTACGACCAATGACTTGTCCGCACCACTTGGTTGTTTATAAAATGAAACCACGTTCATACCGGGAATTACCATTCCGGGTATTTGAAGATGCCATTTTACACCGTTATGAATCATCTGGTAGTTTAACTGGATTAGAACGTGTGCGTCAAATGCGTTTAATTGATTGTCATATGGTTTGTAGCGAAGAACAAATTAAGGATGTCGTTTCGCAACACTATGCCATCATTAAAGAAGCTGCTGCAACATTTGGCATTACCGAATATCATTCAATCGATTTATCATTACATGATAAGAATAATAAAGAAAAATTCTTTGATGGTGAAGAAATGTGACAACGTGCCGAAAATGGTTTACGAAAAGTTTTAAAAGAAATGAACGTTAAATATCATGAAGCAGTTGGTGAAGCCGCATTCTATGGACCAAAGATTGACATTCAAATTAAAACAGCACTTGGTCATATCATTACCGCTTTTACCATTCAATTAGATTTCTTGCTCCCTGACAAATTTAAATTAGAATATAAGGATAAAGGTGGAGCCATTAAACGTCCAGTCTTAATTCATGCATCAGTGATTGGAACAATTGAACGATTCATGTCGATTTTGCTTGAACAAAACAAGGGCGTATTCCCATTATGAATTGCGCCGGTTCATGTTGCCATTATTCCGGTTGATATTGAACGCCACGGTAAATTTTGTCAAACCTTAAAAAATAAATTATTAAATGAATTGATCCGGGTTGAATACTATGATAATAATAATCGTTTAAGCCAAAACATTCGTGATGCGCAAATTTCCAAAATTCCTTATCAACTAGTTATTGGTGATCAAGAAATTAAATCAAAGAAGTTGTCATACCGTAAATATGGCCAAAAACAAACTAAACAAACTAGTTTATCCGAATTCATTAAATTATTGCAAAAACAAATTGCGAAACGTAAATAATTAATTCGTTGTTGATTCTGGTGTTACTTCGGTTGGTTGATCGTTGTTGCTTTGCTTTGGTAATTCCGTAACGGTGATTGCGGGGCCGTATTGGGGAGTAATCGCAACTGGCTGGTCGATAACTGGTGGGGTTGGTGCTTGTTTAACATTCGATTCAGACCGCGCAACATTAATCGCATCTTTGATTGCTGTTGCATTGTCGCCGGTTAAAAAAATATATTTATTTGCATTGGCTTTATAAAAACCCGCAAAGCGGAATGGTTTAATTGCTTCCTGGGTAATTTCCACTGGATTAGCCAATACTACCGTTAAGGATGTGATTGTTGCATTAACATCTTGCAAATTGCTAACTCCACCTAATAATTTTAATAAGTCATCTAAATTGATTCGATGGGTAGCAGTAACCGTTAATGTATCATGATTAACTTTTGCTAATCGACGAGCTCGGCGATTAAGGACTAATGGTAAAATGCCGAATGTGATTACACACAATAAATAATATTTAATTTTTATCATGTAAACAATTATCTTCAATTTCTTTTTCGACAATTGAATGACAATAATCGTTGTGGAAACCACAAGGATGATGGGAAAAGAATTTTTCATCATCTTTTCGCAATAAAATTAAAATATCCGAATTATTATACCCAATCAATAAACGCAATGGTTTATCCTCGAGATATTGCACAGTAATTGGGCGGTGCAATATTTCGGGATGATCGATAATTAATTGAATTGCATCATTAAATAAAATTTCATCAAATTTAATGTTTAATTTCTTATAAGAAGATGTCTTTGTTGAAACTAAATCATCAAATCCATTGTTCGTTAATGAAAGAATGTCTTCGATCTCTTCTTTGGTCATTTTTTCATTAACTAAATTCTTAAAAACATAAGGAATATTGTGTTCCTTGAGAAAATTCTCCACCTTACGGCAGCGAATACAGCTTCGAATCCCGTACAGCTTGATCATATGCTAATTTAATTATATACGATCGCTATTTTAGGATTTTAATTATGAAATAATTAGGTAATTAGCGGATATGTTATAATTTAATAAAGCAATCAGCACATGAATAACAAGAAAAATGATGGCAGAAAAGACATCGATTTAGCAAATAACATCAAATATGTTAAA
>JAITFD010000027.1 GCA_031281575.1 Mycoplasmataceae bacterium
ATCCAACCTGAATTAATGAATATACTGCCAATGGATATACCATGGCGTCATTAATTAAAGGCTATAGTTTTTAGTTAATCGTTTTTAACAACTTTCACATTGGCAATTTTAATCACTCGGTCAGCCATTTTATATGCATTCGAAATTACCGCACAAACCGCATTGTTTGGTAATTTTGGATCTTCAACTGTTTCCACCACACTCATATAATTTTCATTAAATTGATCACCGATCTTGATCGGAATGATTGATACATTTAAATCGGCTAATAAATTATTAAACATTGAACAAAACATTTTAAAGCCATTTTGATAATTACGAATTTTTTCATCAGCAATTGGATAATTAACCGCTAAGGAAAATTGATCAATAATATCCGCTAGTTGTTTGGCCAAATTGGTTAATTGATATTTTTTTGCTTCGGTCAATTCTTTACTATGCTTGGCCTCTAATTCCGCTAATTTTGTTGCCACAATTTCGTTCGCTTGCCGAACTTTTTCATTAATTTTTTGCGCATAGTCATTATTTAGTTGTTGCAATTGTAATTCTAAATTAGCCGATTTAGTTTTTTGCAAAATTAAATCAAGTTCTAATTTCTTATTTTTTTCGGTTAATTGGGTAATCGGATCAGCTTCTTTAACAACTTTTTTGGTTGCTTGAGTTGGTGCTGGTTCAGCATTAGCTGTTTGTTCAGCTTGATTATTTACCGTTTCTTCAGTCGGATTAACTTCTTTTGTTTTGCCCATTATTTCTTTGACTCCCTTCCTAATTCTTTTTCAATTTTACGCAAATAATCATTAACAACTTCATTCGGTTTTTTTGATAAAAGATTGATCCGGGCAAGTTCATCATTATTATATGTGTTCGGTTTCGCATATTGAATCACAATAATTAAATCACCACGTTTATTTCCACCGAACATTTTCTTTTCCGAAAAATTAATTCCTGATCCAGCAATGGTGATTTCATCACCGTTAGCGGTTCCTTGTTTAATTAAAACATCTTTTACGCCATATGGTGTTGGAATCGTAATTACGCCACCAGCAATTGCTACCAACGGATCAACTAATACTTTCGCATAAATCTTATCCCCGTTGCGCGTAAAAAGCGGGTTGGATAAGACCGTAATGTGAATATATAATGTTCCCCGATTTTTACCAACAGTATTACCGTAACCGTTAATCACTTTGGTTGTATTGCTAATTCCCCCCGGAATGTTCACTTCTAATGTTTGCACTTTCTTCACTGTTCCTGATCCATTACAAACATGACATTTATGCATAATCACTTTTCCTGAACCACCGCAATGACTACAAATGCCCGATTGTTGAAAAGTACCAAACGGGGTTTTTTGTTGCACAGTTACTCTTCCTGAACCATTACAATGCGGACAGGTTTTAATATCGCTTGGTGATTCTGCACCGCTCCCATGACAATGCGGACATACTTCTAAATATTCATACTTCACATTCTTAATTGCACCTCGTACACTATCTAAGAATGAAATTTGTAAATTTAATTCGATATCCTTCGGGATTTGTTGTTTGGCACTAGCACGTTTATTCCGTTGATTGCCAAACAATGAGCCAAAAATATCACCAAATGGCGAATCATCATCTTCACCACCAAACGAAAACTTCACATTGCCATTATTTCTCCCACCAAAGAATTGGCTAAAGATATCTTCAAATCCCGCGCCGCCACCGCCAAAGCCTTGGGCTTGACCATTGACACCGGCATGGCCATATTGATCATACGCTTGCTTCTTTTGTGGATCAGACAAGATTTCATATGCTTCATTAATCTCTTTAAATTTCGCTTCAGCATCCGGCGCTTTATTTCGATCAGGATGATATTGCATCGCTAAACGACGAAAAGCTTTTTTAATTTCATCTTGGCTCGCATTCTTTGCGACCCCTAACACTTCATAGTAATCGCGTTTAGTAGCCATAAATTAGTTATTATTGATTTTGATTATTGCTACCATCATCCGGATTACTACCACCACCAGCTTGATTTGCAAAACTAGCTGCAGCTTGATCGAATGCGTCAATTTTCGCTTTTAATTCATCTCATTTTTCTTCTTTTAATAATGTTTTAAATTCATCTAATTGTTTTCGTACTGTTTCAACTTGTTCAGGCGGAAGATTTTTTGTTTTATCATCTTCTAAGCCTTTTTCTAAATTGGTAATTAAACTTTCCGCACGATATTTAATTTCGGTTTGTGATTTCAGTTTTTCATCATTTTCCCGGTTCGCTTCCGCTTCTTTAACCATGCGATTAATTTCATCTTCGGATAAAGCCGAAGAACCTTTAATTGTAATCGTATTTTCTTTATTTGTCTTTTTATCTTTTGCTGTTACATTCATGATTCCGTTGGCATCAATGTTAAAGGTAATTTCAATTTGAGGGACACCACGTGGTGCTGGTTCAATTCCACCTAATTGGAAATTACCTAATGATTTATTATCTTTAACCATTGGTCGTTCACCTTGAACAATATGTACATCAACCGCCGGTTGATTATCCGATGCCGTTGAGAAAATTTGCGATTTGGAAACTGGAATAGTGGTATTACGTTTAATAATTGGGGTTGCGACTCCACCTTGAGTTTCAATTGATAATGTCAATGGTGTTACATCTAATAATAAAATATCATTAACATCACCAGTTAATACTCCACCTTGAATTGCTGCACCCATTGCCACAACTTCGTCGGGATTAATGGTTTTATTTGGTTCTTTACCAGTAATTTTTTTCACTGCATCATAAACTTGTGGCATTCGGGTTGAACCACCAACTAATAATACTTGATTAATGTCGTTTCAAGTTAATTTTGATTCTTTAATCGCATCTTCCACTGGTTTACGGGTACGTTCTAGTAGATCAGCCGTTAATTTTTCAAATTGACCACGGGATAATTTCCGCATTACATTTAATGGTCCGCTATCAGTCATTGAAATATATGGTAATAAGATTTCCGTTTCTAATTGACCAGATAATTCAATTTTCGCTTTTTCGGCTGCTTCTTTTAAACGTTGCATTGCCATTTTGTCTTTACTTAAATCAACGCCAGATTCACTTTTTACTTCTTTAACTAATCAATCAATAATCTTTTGATCTCAGTCATCACCACCTAAATGGTTATCACCACTCGTTGCTAATACTTCAAATGTCCCTTCGCTCATATCAAGAATCGACACATCGAAAGTACCTCCACCTAGATCATAAACTAAAATCTTTTGCTCTTTATTTAATTTATCAAGCCCATAAGCTAATGCCGCAGCTGTTGGTTCATTAATAATTCGTTCAACATCTAAACCGGCAATTTTTCCAGCTGTTTTAGTTGCTTGACGTTGAGCATCATTAAAATATGCAGGAACGGTAATTACGGCTTTGCTAATTGGATGCCCAATTTTTTCTTCAGCATATTTCTTAATGTAAGCTAAAATTTTGGCACTAATTTCTTCCGGTGTATATTGTTTTCCGCCTAATTCAACTTTTTCATTAGTACCCATTTTTCGTTTAATTGAAACAATAGTATCTTTATTTGTGATCATTTGACGTTTTGCTGCATCACCAATAATGAATTCACCATTTTTATAAGCAACAACTGACGGAACTGTTCGTTTCCCTTCGGGAGTTTCTAATACCTTTGGTTTATCACCTTCAATTACTGCAACACATGAATTTGTTGTTCCTAAATCGATTCCAATAATTACGTTTTTTGCCATACTTACAAAATTATTATATATCAAAAATTAGCAAAATGACAATAAGAGTGCTAAATTTTCATTATTTTTTGATTATATTTATAAAATAAATATATAACCACGTTATTTTTGCTTAAATTCGTTTAATAATACGGTGAAGCGTATCCAGTAAATCAATAAACACCATATGGTCCATGACTATTTTTTCCTAAAGTTATATATGATGTATGCGTTAATGCTGAACTTAAGCGCACAACTAACGAAAATGTACCGAAATTAGATCCGCTAACTTGATATCCATAAAATGAAATTTTTGAACAATTCGATACAGCAAATGTATATTCACCACCATAAGTTCGTCCACCTTGAAATGCCACACTAAAATAAATATAGTAGTTGGCTGGAATTGTGTAACCGGATTTATTATATAAATAGAAGCTTGTTGCATCAGAATCGATATTCTTTGGAAAATATGCAGATACTGGCAAATTCAATGGATTCGGCCCATTCACCACCACACTACAACTCGCCTTATAATTCTGATAAGTCACCGTAATTAAATAAACAATCGTTCGATCAATCGCACTCCCATACGTTAACGCACCATTACTAAAACCTAATCCCGTTT
>JAITFD010000014.1 GCA_031281575.1 Mycoplasmataceae bacterium
TTTATTAATCCGTTCTAAAACGGTGGATAAATTATTTGCTGATGTATTAACTCATTGTTCATCAACATTTTTTTCTTCCGGTAACTTAATTTTGTTATAAATATCATCAACAGTGAGTGTATGCGGTTGTTGATTAAAATGTCAATAAATGATCGATAAAACTGGCGCAAAAATTACGGTAATTGCGCTAAATAATATGATTGTTTTTATTCATCAATTATTAATCATTTTTTTTAATAAAATATTCGATGACATATATTGATATTATATATAATATATATAATCGCGTATGGCAACACTAGAAATCGTGCAAATCGAAAAGGAATTATTAGCAACGTTGCTTAACGATGGTAGTAAACTTGATTTAGGTATTTTAAAATTGCAACCGATTGATTTCACTCATCCCCATGCTCGTACGATTTTTACTTTAATGCAAGATTTGTATAAAAACAAAAAAATTATTAATCAATCAACATTAACGAATTTAATTACGGCAAAAAATTTAAATGAATGTCAACGTTTTTTAGATGAATTAGAATTAGAATATAAAATTCTGACCGATTTTGAACAACATTTAGAATTGGTCAAAGATTATTCCCGTAAACGTCAATTTGATGCATTAATGAAAAAATTTATCGATAATCCTTATCAATTAGCTAAATTTGACGAAGACATTGTGGCATTTCGCAATACATTTAATGACATTGCTGCAGCCAAAAACTCTCACACCGTAACTCCGATTGCTACAGTAATTGAAACTGTTACGCAACAAGAGCAAAGCATGCTTGATAAAAATAACACCAATTATGAAGGTGTAACAACCGGATATAAAGAAATTGATGCAATTTTTCACGGTTTTCAACCTGGCACATTACATTTATTAGGGGCACGGCCTGGTCAAGGTAAAACCGCGTTTGCTTTAAATTTACTTTTAAATGTTGCCAAGACCTGTTATTTAAATAATTTAGACAAAACGAATGAAGATAAACAAGATGTTTGTTTATTCTTTTCGCTAGAAATGAATAACGTTGAATTAGCGAATCGCATGATTAGTCGTGAATGCATGGTTACGTATAATTTATCGAATCCGAATTTCATTAACTTCTTACGAAAAAATCCGGATAAGGCCGAAGTTGTGCAAGCACAAAAAATTGAAATTGCGCATCTACCAATTAATTTGGTGGACAATGTTAACGACTTAAACCAAATTTTTAGTATTGCAAGAGAATTAAGTGCCACCAAAAATATTAAATTAATCATCATTGATTATGCCCAAAAAATCAATATTGGTAATTTAAATAAAAGCTTTTCGCGAACCCAAGAAGTGAACCAAATTGCGATTGGTTTAAAGAACATGGCTAAATCCTTAAATACCGTAATTTATGCTTTAGCCCAAGTTTCTCGAGAAGTTGATCAATTAAACACCCGAGTTGGTTTAAATACCGCGAAAATTAAAACCGAAAATGAACCAGAACTATCGCATTTACGAGAATCAGCCGGATTAGAACAAGAAGCCGACTCAGTTGCTTTTTTACATTACATTCATGCCAATGAAAGTGAAAAAGATGATCACATTGCTTTTGTTAAATATTTAGTGAAAAAAAACCGGAACGGTGAAGTTGGTTTTGCTTACTTATCTTTTGATAAACGTTATTCCCGTTTTGATACAACATCATACCAAAATTATAGTTTACAAAAAGAAGTGGAGGCACCGCATGATTAAGTTCCGTCATTTAGCACTGACGACATTTACCGCTTTTGTCGCAACCGTACCTTTTTTATTAACTTCTTGTTCTAAAATTGCCACATATTATTTACCGTATTCAATTAACTTTAATTTGTTAAATTCCGATACCACATTAACCGATTTAGGACAATATAATGCTGATGGGGGAACGAGTAAGGCAAGTACCCAATTTTACCAATATATTCCCACTAGCTATTTTGTTGATGCAAATAAAAGTGGTGCACTATCAACATACACGAAATATGAAGCAAACGAAAACTATAATTGATGAACATTTACGGGGATTCCGGTTTTTGCTAGTGGGGTCGTTAAATCGTTCTATGATTTAAATATCCGGAGTGCAGCAACGGTTACAACTGTTGCATCACAAACCGTGATGTATGCTCGACAAGTGGTAAATTTCTTAACCCAACCAGGAATTGTTTTTGGTGATCACGAACAAGCATGATATAACGCTTTGTTTGGGGAAAAATTTGGTGCGACATTTAATAATGATAATAAAAATGATTTCTATGCTTTTACACTTGCCCGCCAAAATGTTTTGAATGAAGGAAATAAATTTCCTTACAATTTAGATGTTAGTAATATTCAATTAACTAGTCGGACTAATAATTTTGGCCCTGGTCCATTTATATCATCAACAAATCCGAAGTCCGCAAATATCAATGATATTCAATTTCTTTCCACAACCCAAAATCCATTCTTAAACATTAAAAAAGATGAAGCTGGGAAAGTGCAAAGTGCGAGTGCTTATGATGTTCCTTATACAATCCAACAAAACCAATTAACTTATTCATTTTATAATTTTTATAACGATCAACAATCATTTAAATCAACTGATTGAGTGATCAATGATTTAAGTAAAATTCAAGATGCGATTAATCATAACACTTCCTGACAATCAAAAAAAGTTAAGGAAAAGGTTGGTGGACCAATTAATTTAACTGGCACCAACTTTACGATTAAGCAATTAGCCAATACTAGTACGGCAGATTTTCCTGCATCACTAAGTCTTGATCCTCAAACTACCGCGGCATTATGTACGGATTTTCGCACCCAACAATATCTTTCGTTAGTTGATTATTTAATTGCTTTTGATAGTACTGTTGTCGATCCAGCGTTATATCCATATTTATCATACCTCGATGAACCATTACCAATTTGAACATTTTATAAAATTCGTGATAATGCCGATTTAGCTAATTTAAATTTTAGTCAAGATATCGTTTTAGATGAAACATTATTTAAACGCCGTAATCCCGAGGATGTTAATTCGAAATATGTGATTGACTTTGCTGCCGCTCGTGATAAATGAACCGATACTTTTTTCCGTTATTTCATTCGGGTAATTAAACCGAACCAAGGTCCGTATGATCAAACAATAATTAATGATCAAACCTTAACCTTAAAAGATCATATCTACAGTTTAATGTACGCGTGATTCATTTTAGGTAATAATAATAATTTAAGTGTATCAAACACCAAAACGAGTGACATTATTGCGATCCGTTAGTTCGTTAATATGATTTATATATTATTAATAATATAACCAAAAAATCAATCTAAATTGCTTAAAATCTTCCTATAATATATCTGACATTGTGAAAAAAGCAAAATCAAAATTCCTCTTCATTAGTAGTACAAGCCTCGTTTGTTTCTTTGCTTTAATCTTTACTTTATCTTCTTGTGCTAATGCTCGCAATAACATTAACCGTCAGCAAGTATATTCAATTAATAGCTTTCGGGATGAAATTGTCGCAATTCGTAGTGAATTTGAACGGGTTGATAATGCGGATGGATCAGGCAGTAATGGGACAAAATGATCGCAAAGTCCGGACTTTGATATTGTGTGAAATTCCGCCACAAAGTTAACTAGTTCGGAATTGCGGGAAGGAAATATTACCGTGGAAAATTGAAACTTCGATATTGATCCGATCCCTAATGAATATGGTTATCTGCCGTTATCCCAAAGTGATTTAGGTTATTTAAAAATTTATGATCGTAATAATAATTTATTGTTAATTGGGGAAAAAATTCAAGTCATTGGTCAAACCTGAAAACGAACATTAACCTATTTGGTTGATCGGACAGCTTTTCGAGAAATTCCATGAATTAAAAAACTAGCCAATACTGGTCACGATCCCTATGGTGTTTCTGATCAACCATTAATTTATGATAACCAAATTCGTTATTGAGCAAAGTAATTGATTTGTTTGCACATAGTTACATATAAAATATTGTATAATTATAATGTATCTATACTTCCATTGTATAGATACATATATAAAGTCTTCTTTCATAAAGATCGTTTCTATATAATAACATCGGTATAATAATATAATGAAAAAATTATCATTTTTTAAAAAGATGAAAATCGTGATTCCAACATATCAACGTG
>JAITFD010000015.1 GCA_031281575.1 Mycoplasmataceae bacterium
TCAATTCAACATTTGATGTTTTTAATATTGGTGAAGCTGGTAACCATTATGATCAAGTTAAAATGCTCGATAATGCCGATGATGCAGTTGTTGAACAAAATGGCATTCTAACTGTTAAATTTCCGAACTATGAATTTCCAACACTGCCAGAATTACGAACTGATGCAGATTATTATCTAACATATAATACATCCGAAATTATAGAATTTTTTAGTGCTGATGCATGACCAAATCCTACCAACAACTTATTAACTAATGAAAACAAAAAAGCCATTTGCGATAGTCAATATCAAATTACTGGTAAAAACATTGATGTGATTGAACGTGGCAAAGATGGTTATCGCATCATTATTCAAAATCCAAATGATTATAACTATACAATTACTTTTAAGCAAAATGCATCATTTAATTTATATGATGTAAAACTAACTAGCAGTCAATATGACAATAATTTTTTTGCGGATGATGAACGTATATATACTTTTACTTGAGACAAATATCCATTAACGACTGATTATCGGGTTTATGATCATCTTACTCAGGAAGAAGAAGATTTTGATGACAAAAATCCATTTGGGGGAAACACAGATTATCGCAACGCTAATAAAACGGTATTTGATCAATGAACAAGCGGCGGAAGTACGTGAGAGTCAATCGATTTAAAAGGCGGTAAATTAGCCGCAGACGTAATTGAAGATACTAGTTCGTCCATTCAAGAAACAAAATTCTCAGCATTCGGATCGATTATTCCGTTAGAAGAAATTGATACATTTGGGAAAGTTAAATGAAATGATCAAACGGAATATCAAACATATGTTAACGGTTTTATTCCGAATCGTCAGTTATCGTTACAAATTCGTGAACGACCAAATGAAGATAACGATCCAGAATTATTTGGTCAACAACTGTATTATCAATGAATTATTGAAAATAATAATTATACGAATAATGCAGCTAAATTTGTTTCCAAAGTTAATGTTGATCATTCAATTGGTGAACCACTTGAACTGCAATTATCGTTTGAAGAAATGTTGCATAACAATGAAGTTTATAAAAAACGAATTGAAGAATTGTTACAATCAAAATTGATCGATCGTACTCAATTTGATCGCTATTTTACTGACAATATTATTTATCATAGTTTAAAAATCGCAACAGTCGGCGCCGATATTATTGTAACAGCATTAGATTTGGCAGCAACAATTTGTAGTTTTGGTGCCACTGTATGATCATGAATTACGGCTGGACTTGTTGCGCTTGGTGATTTTATTGATGTAGGAATACATTTTATTGAAATTTCTAGTCTTTATGCCCAAAGAGACAATTTAGATCATCATTTAAAAAGCGACGAATATAAATCAATTATCGAATTATGTAAATGAATTGGGGCTGAAGATGATCAATATCAAGCTGTAAATTTAAATGACTTAGAGCTTGTTGAAGCAGATGTAGTTGATGAAAACACTGAGACAGCGTCAAAATTAAATTTTAAAGACAAATATAATCAAATCGTTAATGAATTAAATTTAATCGCTGATGCAGAAAATGTTGATTTGAATGATGCGGGAGGGGAATTTAATGAAATTTTTGATGGCGTAGCAGAAGGATTAAAAGCATTAGCAGGTGGTTTGGATGGAACATTCACAAAAGATAAATTCAATAAAGCATCAGGATTTGTATCAATGACACGTGCCTTAATGAAAGATGTAAATCTGCTTATTGGTAATTATTGCGATAATGTTTGATTTTCTTGATTTTTCAATCTTTTATCTGGTCCAGTTTTTGATTTTATTTCTCAAATTTTTACTATCAACAAATTTGCACATCAAATTAAAATTTTGCGTCAAGCAAATTCTGTTACTAATTGTCGCATAATGGGTAAAACGCTAAATGCTAAATTAAATACAACTTTATTTAAAAATACTGGGTTTTGATATGATAAAAAACCAGATAAATTGGGGCGAAGAATTAAGAATAGACCACATCTTAAATTTAAGCCAGATCTAGCGCGAAAACTTTTAGTTGCCGCAATCATCTTTGGTATAATCGTTACGATTACCGATTTAGTAACTGACATTTGGTATGAAACAGGATGTCAAAAGGATTATGTTCTTACTTGTAATTGAGAACAATGAAAGAAACAAAATATAGCTCATGCAAGTAGATAATAAAGAAATTATTGATTATATCAATAAAGAAATTGATGATTATAACGGATTTGCAAAAGGATTTTACGAAGATATAAAGGAATGAAAACAATCAAGTAAATCGAAAAATAAAAAACTTAGTGAAGAAGAAAAAGATTTCGAAACTGATACATCGAACCAAATACACATTCGATCAATTAAAGATCTTTCGCCTTATCTTGTTTGCAGAATAAATAAGGTTGATGGTGTTCAACGTATAAATGATTTTAGGCTTATCCATTTTTTTACTTTGCATCTTTTAATTATAGTTATTACATCATTTATAATAAATCTTTTTTCTACTCCATTCCCTCCGTCGAATAAAAATAAAAACTTCACTCCAGGGCCTTTTTGAGTCGACAATCACGTACCATTCACGTGCATTTGAGTTTTTCTGACAATTTTTCTTTTTATATCAATATTTGAATTAATATTTTTTGTGTATAAATATACAGGATCAAAAAAAAATAGATTAATTTATGATAATATTAGAGCGCATATTCTTACTTACTATTATGATCGAAAAAATTTTAATGGAGCTCAATGACAAATTAATCGCGATACTTTTTTAAATAATATGAAATGTATAGGGAAATTTAATTTATTAGCAATTCGTTTAACTGAAATTGGCAAAGATCCAGCATCGAAAGAATGATGAAAACTTGTTAAAGTATATGCGCGTTATTGTTTTTTAATGAATTCATTTTGCTCGCTTTGATTTCAAGCAGATTATAAAAAGAAAATCATGAAAGTAACACAAGACCCAGTTAAATGACCGATTAAATATGTGCAATTGAGATTGTTTTTTATAATTTTTATTTTAAGCATACTTTTTATGGGAATTGCTGTATGAACTATATCATTAAAAAATTTATTTTTACCAGGATATGTTTGTTTTCCATATATATTTTTGGCATTAATTTTGGTGATAGTAGTATGAACGATAATTTTTGTGTTTCGTTTACAATCTGATTTTAACAAAGTGCTATTGGCGATAAAACCGTTATTTCCGAATGATATATATGAAGATTTCGTTAATTTAATAAAAAATGGCATTAAAAATGCCGAATATGCGCCTTCATATTGATTCGTTGACCGTGTCAAGCGCGTGGACAAGAATGACAAGTGAAGATAACTCATGCAACTAGATAATAAAGAAA
>JAITFD010000018.1 GCA_031281575.1 Mycoplasmataceae bacterium
AGGTGCTTGATTTACAGTCAAGTGCGTTTAGCCGCTTCGCTACCTGTCCATCATCTATATTTTAATTATATATATTTATATATAAGATGAAAAGAAAAATTGCGTTAATGGTAAATTTAGGGGACATAAATGGCAATTAAATGCGGTTAAAGCACCAGAATTTAATTAATTTTTTTAATCGTAATTTGGTATGGCTTTTCCACATTCGTAATTTTCACACTGTCACCAATTGCTTTACCCATAATTGCTAATGCGATTGGTGAATCATTCGAAATTTTATTGGTGGCTGGATCAGCATCAACTGCACCAACAATTGTATAAACTTTTGTTGATGTTTTACCGTTAATATCTCGTTCAACTTCAACAGTTGAACCAATTCGCACATTTTTACTACTAGTTGGTTTTTCAATTAATGTATAATTATTTAAAATGGTTTCAATTTCCGCAATCCGATTTTCAATTTCCGATTGTTTATTTTTTGCGGCATCATAATCGGCATTTTCACTTAAATCACCTTGGTCACGGGCTGCGGATAATTCCTTAATTACTTGGGGTTTGCCAACTTCGATCAGTTGACGTAATTCCGATTGCAATTCAAATAGCTTCTCGCGCGTTAATTCGTATTTATTATCCACGTTTTCTAGTATATTATATATGAATTTTTGCAAAAATTACACAATTTTTTCTGATTTGGTCCGAATCGCGAAAAAAATGCTGATCTTTAATTGGCAAAATGGGTTAAGCCACAAGTGTAAATTTAAAATAAAGTGGACCATAATCGTCAAAATAAACTCGACTATCACTTTTCACTTTTAAACCAACACGGTAATTCGCGAGTGATCCATCCCAAGGGATAAAATCAAACTCCGTAACTAATAAATCATGTTCCAACGAGTCCAGATTCATAATATCGAAAACAATTAATAAATCCGCAAAAGTTGGGGCAAAATATAAATTGATCCCAAAGAAGTTAAAAAGTGATTCATATATGTTTTCAAAAACAACAATAAATTGCGCTCATTGACTTGCGATGCGCGAAAACAAAATTTGGTTAACACAGAAAAGAATATCAAGATAATCAATTGCATCAGTTAAATGGTATTCTAAGCCGTTTTCATCAAAATAACTAGCCGCGTTAAAATATAAACGACCACGGTATATTTCGTAAGTCGCTCCCGATTGATAAAATTCAATGTTTCGTACTCGTAAACGACGCACATTTAAATTTGTGCCTTGGTATGTCGGACTACCTTGGGTGGAAAATGGTGTTGCTAATAAAAATGCTTCAACTAAAAATTCATTGCTCGGAATCACGTTAAAGTAATATTCCGGATCGGTAGTTAAAACATTAAAGTCAACAGCGTCAAATACTTCATCAGTAATGTCAATCGTGCGATCATAAACCGGAGCAATACCAATTAAATAATTCGTTGCTAATGCTAATTTCGTGTAATCATTATTACCAGAACCTAATCCATTAAAACTTAAAGTTGGTAATTCTTGGGCGAACGAACCATCATCAAGCCGACAATTTTGTTGTTCAAAATACACTGTTTGTTGCATAAAATGATCGGTTTGATTAACATTCGCATATGTTTCATTAAGATTCGCAAAATATTGGTGGGTTGGTAAATAGGCAGCGGGAAAAACGAAATAAATCGGTTGAGTGAAAGTTGCTTGTTTATTAATAATTAAATTTAAAGCAACCGAATTTTGGGTTTTAATTAATGAGCCAACAACTTGAACAATGCTTGAATTAAGGGCCGTTAATTCATATTCATCATTTAAATAAAATAAATCATTAGTTGTGATTGCATATTGATTAATCGCGGCATAATTCGCCACAAAGACTTGGGTTGAAGCCGTTACGGTGCGACCAGTGGTAACCGTTAATGTTAAATTTACCACAAAAGATAAATCGGCAATTTCCTTGTTTTTTTCTAAAGTAATTTGACCAGTGGTATTATTGAATGTTAAACCGGTTGGTAAACTGATATTAACGTTGTAATTAACAGTGGCATACGGAAATGTTGTGGCAATATCCGTAATTCCCGCAACATTAATAATCGGGGTAATAACATTATTTGTTTGGTCAATTGAACCGTTATGGGTATAACTTAATGTCACGGTTGGTGCTAATAAAACAATCGGCAAACGATCTTGCACACCGTTGTTTGTACAAAGGACAAAAATCGTTGTATCTGTTGCGACAAAGTTTTTTCCAACTCCATATGACAAACGGTAAGCGTTATCACTACCATAACGTTCAAATGTATAACAGTCAGTGACATTATTATTTTCCACCGCTCACGTTGTTCCACCGGATGGATTATTAATAATGGCATTAATCACCGTATAATTGTCGACCGCATTAAATGTTAAACTAGTTCGATCGGTACTTAAACTGACACTCGTATGGGCATTCGCATGAACAGTTGAATGAACTCGATTTGCATGTTCGCCGGAATTATTCATCACAACCAAAACACTCGTTAATGCACTAATTAAAAGTAAGCTTGCCAAACAAATTGTGCGCAAATGTTGTTTAATCCGCATTAATTATTTCCTCCTGGATAATCATCAGTTGTAAAGAAACTAAAGAAAACAATTAGTTGTAATCAATCACCATTTGCTGATGAAGAACCGGTATTCGTAAAGCGCAACTCTCAACGCAAAGCTGATTCATTATAAGCTAATAATGCCGTTGATGCATAAGAAACTGGATTGAAATTAACGGTCGTAATTTGCACAGGATAGCTCGTGTTATTGAAATTCATTGCTGGTTGATAACCGGCTGGTAAAACAAAAACAAAGGCATTTGAAGAATTTGCCGTTTTTTGGAAACTTAATGATGATTGAACGGTATTACCCGAACGAGTAATATATCCCGAACCAACGGTTACTTCATCACCACTTGGAACAACCAAATTAGTTTGATTAACTGTATAGTAATAAATTTGACTATATGAATCAACATAAATTTCCGTGCTTGTTTGATATGATTGATAACTTGCTGTTAAAGTAAATGTTTGGGCAAAAATTTGAACACCAGGGGTTAATGTTAATATTCCATTTGTTGCATCGAAACTAATTGGATCACTTGGTTGTGGTCAAATGGAGAAAGTAACCGCACTATTACTAATGACAGTTCCCGCTAGTGTGACAACGGGTGCGGATGAAGCCACATGGGTTTGATCAATTAATGCGTTTTGCACAGTAATCGCGAATGCCGTTGGGGCTAACATTAATGAGAAACGGTGTGATGCACCATTATTATTAGCAACAATAATCACGGATGATGTAAAGGCTAATGGTGCATCATAAGTAACGGCAATATAACGGCTTTCTTCTGGTGTTGGATCATCAAAAACAACGCTTCCATTTGAATAAACTAATGAAACATTGCGTGCGCCACTACCTTCAACCGTTCAAGTTACATTTCCGATTTGGCCAGTTAATTGTGCTTGTAATACTGCGGTACTTTCCGAACCAACACCGCCATAGACTAAGGTTGAGTTATTTGTTACTAGAGCAATTGATGAAAAGAAGGTTGATTGGCGATAAGCACTAATCGAAACTGTGGAAGACGACACACCAGCACAAATTCCGGCAATATTAAATATTAATGGCGTTGCTTCATTATAAGAAACATTCTTCACATAAATCCGTTGACCAGCATACACCGCCGCTGGATCATATGAAGTGAAATTTTCGCCATCTAATGAAACAGCGAAATTCGCATAAAATGCACTGGTAATTCCCGTAATATTTCAAACCGTATCCGATGCATCAGAACTTAAGGCATCTTGGAAGCCATAAGCAATGGCAATTAACCCAATTGTTGTTCCATAATTCAATTCGGTTGATCCGCTAATAATTCCCACATCATATTGTGGATCAAATAAAAGTGGTTGTAAAGTAATTTTTCCACTTAACGTTGTTCGATGTAACGGTGAGGTTTGCTCAACATTTGTTAATCCACAATAGACGGTTAAATTTGCCAATTCAGCATCACGGTAACTAACATTCGTAATCGTTAAATATGGTTTATTAACTCCTGGGTTTGTATCAAAACCAGCCACAATTGTTACACCAGTTGGAGGATTATTTTTAATCGAAACACCAGTTAATGTTTGCACATCAAAACTATTAATATATGCCTCGCGATCCGGTTCAGGAACGTTATATTGACTACCGTTACTATAAATATTGACATAAATTGTTGTTACTTCTTTATAACCAACGACATAACCACCTTCACCGATGTATGGTACCGCACCAGTATAGGTTGAAATAAATGGCGTTAAGAAAAATTTAAAGTAGTTTGATGTAATTGTTGAATTCATCTTAAATGCTCAAACGTTTAATTGAAATTGGTCAACATCAACTGCCGAAGATCATTTCAAGGTAACTTTAATGTACATTCCGAAATTTTGTTGCGTTCCACTTTCATCACATCGGAAAATCGATAATGTTCCACCGAATCCCACAAATGTACTACTATTGCTATTAAAATCAATTTGTTCTGGGGTAATGTTGGATGCATTAATTTTTAAAATTGCTTGAGCGGTATCATTATCAGATGTTGGATGGAGCAATTCAACACCTTCAAACAGCGTTAAATTAATTGATGTTGTTTGGTTTGACATAATCCGCACTTTGATTGATGTTTTAACCGTTGGTTCAAGGACTAATGCCGCAACCAATTCAACTTCAACATTATTTAAACCGATGTAACCATGCGGATCAAGTCGGTAAGTTAAATTATCAACAGAAGTTGGACCAAAAGTAACTCCCGCAGGTAATGCAGTCGTCGGGTTGAACGAAATTTCATCGCCACTATTACAATTAATTCGGTCAACCGATAATTGTAAAGGTGTATCGGTTGGATAAATCACTGTAGCTCCAGCCACCACATTAATTCTTAATGCTTTCGTTGATGGTGGTAGTTCGGATTTTTTCTTTGATTGCACTAAAACCACATTCGAATCATTAACAGTTTTCAAACTCGTATTACCGGTAAATAATGTTTTAACGTAAACTTTTAAGATGGTTTCTAATTCATTTCCATTTCGTTCAAGCACAAATTTCGTATTCACAAATGAAACGTTGTAATTGTTAACGACCGAGTTGTTAATTGCATCTGATCAATCAATCCCATTACTTGAAATCAATCATTTGAAATCGGTGGCACCAACATTGGTTAAATTAACTGTTAGAGTTGTTCGTGTTGCACTAGCATCCAAACCAGTAATAAACGGGAACGGTGATAATGAACCTTCGGTCACACTTAATTGCATTGATCCAGTATCTTTAATTCCTTGGACACTAACAATTTTAGAAGTTGATTGATCAGCACCACTACCAGTAACTGTTCGGAAATAAATCATGCTGGTTGCTGTGGAATTTTTAACCGTTAATGTTTTTGTTTCAGTATTTAAATCAGTTGATAGTGTGATGTTAAATCCAGCTAACGGACCAGAAGCTGTTAAATCATAAAAAACGTTGGCATCAAACGAATATTGTCAACCAACGTTATTGATGGATAAGTTACTTGCTGTTGCATAGAATGTGGCAGTATCATTTGAACCAGTTCGTTGGGAAAGAATTGATGTTTGGGCTGTATTAACAGTTAAGAAACGTTCCGCTGGTTTACTGATATATTCTAAAATATTTGAGGTATAAGGAACGAAATTTTTCACACCACTAATACGAAAGAAAATATGTGATCCACCAGAACTATTATTACGAATGCGTAATTGGCCATTAGTTGGAACGGCATATTCAACTAAACTAAAATCAGTTACACCGAAATTCGTTGTCGACGGTGTTACAGCAGTTCAAACACCACCGGGGTAATTAGCAGTTCATTCATAAGTTAATTCTTCATACGATAAACCAAGCAAGTAAGCAACATCAACTGTTGTAATTTCGGTTGGATATGGTCGAGAAGTTGTATTGGAAACAATCGATACAGCACAATCATGGGCACCAGCCGAAACATAAATGGAATTGATTGATTCGATGATATTACTACCTAAACTCAAATCTTGCGTACCAACCGCTTCAATAATTATCGAACTACCTGAACCAGGTGGCACGGAATTAACTAACGGATTTGTTAAATGTAATTTTCGTCCATCATTTTGGATCAAATACTGATAACCGTTGACTGAACCAGAAGTACCAACTAATACTTGCTCATTAACTGTTCATTCAAGTTGGGCAAAACGAATTGCGGTACCTTCATCAGCGTTAATATCGATTGAATCACCGGGTAATAAAACACCCGTACTGTTGGTCGCAATTAACGATAAAGTTTGACCAGGAATTTGACCTTGCAGTAAAAAATAATTTGAACCAATGAAATCGTCGGAATCATCGTCATCACCATTAGTTGCTCGCACAATTACTTTTGCTGTTGCACCATCTGGTGATAAAACACGAATATTGGCAATTGACGGGTCAATGCTTGGCGGAAAATAGAATTGATATGTTTTACCATCATCAGTCGTGATTGTATAACCAGGTCCGCTAATTCGTTGTCATGAAATTTTTGTTACTGTTGATCCGTATGGCGCTCATTCTCAACAGATATTGTCAGCTTCCACATAGTCCGGATCAAATACGGCTTGGTATGTAATCGGTTGATTTGGTTCAACTCATGCGTTATTTCCTTCAGCAAATTGTAATTTAATTTCGGATTTTGAGGTTGGGGTTGGGGTTGGTGGAACATACGGGGTTGAATCGTTTGCGGCAGGAAAGAAAATATCACGGAGTAATAACGCTGATGAAAAACCAGCGGCAAATAGGACAATCAATAGTGCTAATACCAGTCGACCGGCGCCGCTTTTTTTGGTTGGGTTAAATGTTTGTGCTCTGGTTAGCATACTGCTATATATAAATATATTATATAAAATAGTTCAGTATAAAGCCGAAAATTTTTAACTGACCAAAAAACTCGTAAATTCGATTCAAACCATTCATCAACAGAAATGATAATATATATTATTAGTTAAACTAATAATATAAGATAAATACTTTTAATAAAGATAACACGAGCAGGATTAGGAATAATAAAAATTTAAATGGTGCAGTGTGAGGGGATCGGACCCCCGACCTATTGCTTGTAAGGCAATTGCTCTCCCAGCTGAGCTAACACTGCACTGGTGACCTGTACGGGATTCAAACCCATGTATGTACGCGTGAAAGGCGTATGTGTTAAGTCGCTTCACCAACAGGCCAATATGGCGGACACAGCAAGGATCGAACTTGCGACCAACCGGTTAACAGCCGGTTGCTCTACCGCTGAGCTATGTGTCCTCTTTTATTTATTATAATAAAATAAAGATAGTAAAGAAATAAATTATACATTCGGAGTGATTTTGTTAACGTCCGGTTGCAAAAAGATAATTAAAACATATAATATTGATAAGATGACAAAACGCCAAGTCCGATTAGAATGCGCTGAATGCAAGAATATCAACTATTTAACTTTTAAAAATGCAAAGAATGTAACGGAAAAGTTAACATTAAATAAATTTTGTAATCATTGCCGTAAAGTGACAAAGCATACCGAAACAAAAAAGAAATAATTAATTCTTTTGTTCTTGATCAGTTCCTGTTGTTAAATCAACTTCCGCACGAACTTTAAAACGTTTCATAATTTCGCGAATAACTTTTTGAGTAAACACTTGGGCACGAATTTCTTCAAAGCGCGCTGGGTTCTCTTTAAATTCACGAATTGATTGATTTGTCGCTTTATAATGTTGTTCTAATGTATCATTCACTTCACCGTCAGTTACTTTAATCCCTCATTCGTTATTACCTAAATAGTTAAATAGTAACTTTTCAAAAATAATGTTTTTTGCCGCATGTTCTAATTTATCTTCAGGCATATCTTTTACTTGGGCTTTAATTTGTTCAATGACAAATTGTTTTTCACCATCATCAATATTTGCCGTAAAGTATTGGCGCAAATATTGCTTGACCCCTTCAAGAATGTTTTTTTCGACAATCGTGTTATGAATAATTTGATCAACTTGTTGTTCATTAATCTTTCCCGCATCAATCGATGTTTTATACATCTCTAGAAAACGTTTCTTTTCATTTTCGAAAAAATTTTTATTCGCCTTTAATTGGCCGATCATAATCGGATTTGCATAATTAATTTCACCTTTTTTGGTAATTGTTGATTTTTCTTTTGACTCACTCATCTATTGTTATTATATAATATAGATACATTTCTAATGAGTCGTGTTGATCAAATTACTGGAAAAAAAGCAATGCGTGGTAATACCCGTTCTTTTGCGATGAACCATTCGCGTCGTCGTTGAGAACTAAATTTACAAAAAGCAAAAATTAAAGTTGGGAAAAGTAAAAAGACCGTTCGGGTTAGTGCACGAACTTTAAAAACCTTAAAACGCCAAAAGAAACTCGCAAAATAAATGGCGGTTAACCGTTGATTATATATCAATATATAATTAAATTATGCGCGGCTTGTTTATTACGTTCGAAGGACCTGACGGTTCAGGAAAATCAACAATTATTAAAATGGTTGGCGAACAACTCGAAAAAGATTTTCCCCAAATTAAAGTTGATTTGACCCGTGAACCAGGGGGAACGAACAATAAAATTGCCGAAGATATTCGCCAAATTTTATTAAATAACGATACATACCACATTGATTATCATGCCGAAGCATTGCTGTTTGCTGCAAGCCGCAGCCAACACATTCATGATTTTATTTTACCAAACCTTGAAAAAAACCATATTGTCCTTTGTGACCGTTATGTCCATTCATCACTCGTTTATCAAGGCTATGGTCGAGAATTAGGCAAAGATAATATTTGAAGTATTAATGCTTTTGCAATGCACGGAGTAATTCCCGACCTTACCGTTTTGCTCATGGCTGATCCAGCCATTGGTATTGCCCGCATTAACCAAAATTCCTTGCGGGAAGTTAACCGACTTGATAAAGAACATATTTCATTTCATCAAAAAGTTTATCAAGCCTATACGGATATTATTAAAGACGACCCCACGAAAAGTATTAAAGTAATTGATGCAGAAAGACCACTCGCCCAAGTCTTTAATGATGTATATCAAGTGATTTGTGCCCAAATCAAAAATAAATATGGCATATAGCGCGTTATCAACACACGCCGTAATTATTCATGAAGCCAATTTGTGCAATATTGAATCAATTATTACTAATCATGTCATTAATATTTTAAAACAACATCAGGCCGATGAGCGCGTAATTAATAAAGTACAAAATGGTCAATATTACGATCTAATAACCTTCGATGCCCAAAATAATTCTTTAAAAAAAGATGATGTTGACCAGTTATTAACGCGTTTAAGTCGGCAAGGATATGAAAGTATCAATGTTAAATTTTATGTGATTAAATGCATTGAAAATGCCTCAAAGCAAGCTTTAAACGCATTATTAAAGACCCTTGAAGAACCCGAAGCTAATATTTATGCAATTTTAACAACAAAAAATATCAACCGTGTTTTACCAACGATTGTTAGTCGCTGTCAAGTTTTAACCATAAATAAGCAAACGCACGATGAAACACTTGTAACATTAGCAAAAGAATATGAATTAACGCAAGAACAAATCAAAATTGCGCAACACATTTATACTAATCTTCATGAATTTATCAATGATTTAACCACGGAAAAATTTCAATCAAGTGATGAATTTGTGACGTTATTAATTAATGAGCGCAATAATTTTACGACCATTAAAAATTGTTCCGAACAGTTTAAAAAATTTGAATATCATAAAATTAGTTTGGTTTTAAAAATGCTTGCTTATAAAATTAAAAATAATCAGCAAATAATTTACCAACTGCTCGATCAACTTCATGCGAATCCGGTAAAAATTTTAATCTTTAATCAAATCGTTGATGCGATTAATTAATCTTTTTCGTTACGGTTTGAATCAAAGAAGTCCGCATCACTCTCATCAACTTCAAATGAACCATCAATTTTTGGCAATGAACCAAAATTTTTCACTCCAATTAAATTAAAAAATTTATTCGTCACATTATAAATATACGGACATCCGGGCGCATCAGCCCGGCCGTCATTGGTAATTAAACCTAATTTCTCTAATTTATCAAGTGCAGCACCGGGATCAACATCACGGATTTCAAAAATTTTTGATGATGTACAATTCGGGTTATAAGCAATAATTGTTAATACTTCTAATAATGATTTAGATAATGGATTCTTGTTTTTTTTCACAATATTCAATTGTTCAATCACGGATTTTAATTCTGGTTTTGTTAATAAATAATACGTATTCCCATAATTATTAATAATGAATGGGCAGTTTTCATTATTTTTATAATTCGTATTGATTTCATTGATTAATGTCGTTAGTTCAGCACTTTCAATATTGAGAATGCGACGCAAATCCGTTGCCGCACACCCTTCTTTACCATATATATATAATAACGCTTCAATGATCCCGTGTTTGTTCATCTATATCATTATTATAAGGCGGGATTTAAATTGAAAAAAACCAAATCAATTACTGGTCGATCAATAATTGTTACCAAAAATTAACCGATTTATTAACTTATAGTTAAGCAAAATTTTTCGATCTTCTTTCCCAAAAAACGCACAAAAGAACGATATAATCAAAATGTATGGAGAACAAAACTAAAACCTTCATTATTAGCAAAGATAAATTATTTACATCGAGTTTAACCACTGGTGTTGTTTTGCAACCAACTGAACCGCCACCAGCCACAGCAAAACTCCGAATTAAGAAACCGGAAATTCCGCACAAAATTTGTCAATTAAATCCTTATTATAGTTTTTTTCCGAAATTCTATAAACAAGAATTATTCCGCGCTTTTGCAATTGCGGTTGCTTGGGGTTTGGTCACATTGGCAAGTTTAACTTTTGGCATTGTCATTTTTGCCATTACTCGCGGTAATAGTAGTAAGTTTAGCCAAATTGGTTTGCCGTTATTATTAGCGATCGGGATTATTGTTGTGGGCATCTTTTTTATTAATTATTTAACGAAGTATCAATTATTTCGCGATGAAGCGAAAAACATTAACTTTAAAGATGAAAGGGTAATATCAGTTAATACCATTCGTGTATATAAGAATGCCAAAGTTGGTTATATTAAAGCCAATTGAATTTGTGGATTAGTTTATGTGGCCAGTTTTTTAGCAATCATTACCACGTTAATCATTTCTTGTACTTTATATGGTTTTAATATTAATGGATTAACTACTGCCCTAACATTAGAAAATCCAGAATTATTCTATACCACCATTACTGTGGCAATTGCTTTTGTTATTGCTTTAATATTACACGCTTTTATTGTGATCAGTAATTATTTACGGACAGCGGTGATTGATAATTTTTATAACACCTTCATTGTTAGTAATGATGAAATCACCCAGTTAAAAAAACAAATTAATAAAAAATACATGATTATCTTTGGCATTAGCCTTTGTGTCTTCATTTGATTATGATCAATTGTTTACAAATTATTCTTAAAACGTTTTACCAATCAAAAATCAACAACAATTGAAGTAAAATAAAATGGCAAAATTAAACATCGGTCAATCATATAGCGGCACAATTAAAACGGTTGAACCGAGTTATGCAATCGTTGACGTTAATGGCATTACAGGAATTGTTCACATTTCCCATTGCCAAGATTTTCAGGGTAAAAATTTATTAGAAATATTCATTCCGGATAATGTTTATCAATTTGTTTGTTTAAAAATTGACGAAGCAAATAAGAAATATGAATTCAGCTATCAAGTTGTTAATCCGAAGAAAACAAAACTTGATCGCCAAATTACGCCCACTGCTTCACACTTTAAAAATCTTAAAATTGATGTGGAAAGGAGATTAGCTGAATATGGCAAAAACCAAAAAAAATAAAGTTAGCGCGACCGCATTACGAGCAGAAATTGTCGAAATCGCTAATCAATTAATTAAAAAATATCCCCGTGAATTAAGAGCATCAAAAATCATTGATGCGTACTTACATACCGAAATTCATAGTGTGGAACCAGAACGGATTATTGCCACATTACGAAAACATCACGCGAAGATTGTTTTTGATTTACCTGGTGTCAAAAATGATGATGATTTAACGAATTATTTAGCCATATCTTATACAAAGAACGCCCACGGCTATACCGACAAACAATACGGTTCGCATTTCCAAATATTAAATGTATTTGTAAATAATTCGGTATTATTATCGGCCAGCGATGAATTAAAATTCTTAAAACAAGTCCATAGTAAAAATCCCGAACAAGCTAAAATTGCGAGGGCCGAACTAATTAATGCCAATTATCGCTTAGTAATGTCAATTGCCCAACATTATTGTCACCACGGAATTGAGATTATTGATTTATTTCAAGAAGGTGTGGCGGGATTAGGAACAGCCATTGAAAAGTTCGATTATCGTTCAAAAAATCGCTTATCGACCTATGCGACATTTTGAATTCGCCAAGCCATTACGAATTTAATCACAACCCAAAGTAAAACGATGAAATTAACGAGTAATTCAAATAAAAAAACCGAAATCATTCACGAAAAGGAAGTCGAATTATTAAATAAATATGGTCGATACCCGACCGTTCAAGAAATTGCCGAAGCATTAGGCGGAAAAAAAGCTGGGTTTGATCCGTTAACAATTACCAACCTAAAACGTGTTAATAGTAAATCAATCTCATTAGAAGGAAACGTTAGTAAAGGGACACGGGAAACAACGATTGGGGAATTAACTGGTGGGACCGAAGAAAATTACGAAAACGATTTATACACGGAAGATAAATATGCAGCATTATATAAATTGATGCATTTAGTATTAAGCGAAATTGAAGAAACAGTCCTTTGTGCAAAAATGGGTTTGAAGCAATTTAAAGAACCACTAGGCTATGTTGAAATTGCCAAATTATTAAAATTAAAAAAAGATCGTGTGCGACAAATTGAAGCCAAGGCCAAGATGAAATTAAAAGAAGCGACAAAGAATAATTCCATTTTAAAAGACGATTAATTTACATGGTGCTCAGAAAGGGACTTGAACCCTTAAGGTATTGCTACCGGTAGATTTTGAGTCTACTGCGTCTGCCGTTCCGCCACCTGAGCTTATATCTAAATTATAAGCAACACCGGAACGGATATGGGTAGAAATTTATAAATGCCGTTTTTAATTGGTGCCAACCAAATAACTAATTATTTTAGTGCAATGATAAAATAAAAAACGATAATTTCATATTTAATATAATTAAATATGTTAAAAAGATTCAAAAAAATTGATCCACTTTTGGACAAAAAACATATACTTTACATATGGCTAAGCCAAAATTAAAAACAACAAAAAAGTCACCCAATTACACAAACGAAAACATCAACATTCCCGATTGAATAAAAATCTTAGCTGACCATTCAGCGCCATTGCCTAATGATGCTGAATTAAAATTATTAAAGTATGCTCATAGTAAAAATTATCCAGAAGCACGGATTGCTCGTCAAGCACTAATTAATGCCAATTATCGGTTGATTGTCACCATTGCCCGTAAACATGCCAAGCGCGATATTGATTTTGCTGATTTATTTCAAGCCGGTATTGTTGGCTTCAATCGTGCGATCGATAAATTAGGCTTGGAGCGAAGCAAATTTTCAACATCTGCCGCCAAGTGCATTGAACAAGCAATTATTGGCTGTGCCTCTGGGAAAACTAAAATTGTTAAGATTTATCCAACACTTATTAAAAATAGTCAAGCAAAAATAAAAAAGATTCAAACAAAAGAAAAAGCATTATTAAAAGAATATGGTCGCAAACCAACTGCGGAAGAAATTGCAGAAGCATTAGGTGGGAAAAAAGCCGGATTCGATCCGCAGTCAATCCGATTCGTAATTCAGGCATCCACCCATCCGGGTTTGAAAAAAAATCGGATTCAGAGAATTAAACAAAAACTTAAGAATATTCATTTTAAATAACATTGATATCCAAAATTACCGTTTTAGCAGTTGGCGGTATACGTGATTACAATCCGAATATTGCTCAATATTAAATCCGCAAACAAACTAATAAAAATCGAAAAGCATATTTAATTATATTAAATATGGACGGAATATAATGATGAATTAATTACGGTAAGATTTGAATATTCGGTTGATTACATCCATTTTTGGTCAAAAAACATATAATTAATATATGGGAAAGCCAAAAATAAAAAAAAATAAGATTAGTATTTCTAAGTCTAAACAAAAAAAACCAGTTGCCAAAAAAGCAAAACCAGTAATTAAAAAAAAAATCGTAAATAAGAAAAAACCGATTGTTAAAGTATCGGCAATAAAAAAAGGCAAAAAAGCTAAACCAGTTGCCAAAAAAGCTGCTCCAGTTGTAATTGCAAAACCGCCAGTTAAACGTATTAAACGCAATAAAAATCGCGTCGTTGGGCAAAACTTGAAAATTAAAAAATCGAGTGAATCTTCACGAAAACAAATTAATGAAATTGCCGATCGTTTAATTGCCAAAAGTCTTGAACAACGTACGCGACTTAAAACAATTAAGGCGTCCGACATCATTTTAGCCTATGCTAGCGAAGATTTCGGCAATGATGAACCAGCAGTATTATTAAAAAAGATTCGTGATCAAAACGTCAATATCATTTATACCGAAAAAGACGATGTCCATAATGACGAAGAATTAATTGCATATTTAGAAATTGGTTCAGCGGATAATACCATTAGTGTTAAAACAAAAGAAAAGATTAATGATGTTGTAAAACAACTCTTTAGTACAACAATATCAAGTTCGAGAATTCTTTCATCAGCTGATGAAATTCGTTATTGTAAGGAAGCTTTCTCCAAAGATCACGAAAAACGTAAATTCGCCCGTGATCGATTAATTACATCAAATTTGCGACTTGTCATTTCCATTGCTCGGCGATATTCAAATCGGGGAATTGACTTTGTTGATTTATTTCAAGAAGGAATTTTAGGGTTAAATAAAGCAATTGACAAATTTGATTATACCAAAGGATTTAAATTTTCAACGTATGCGACAAATTGAATCCGGCAAGCAATTACGCGGATTATTTCTGATCAAAGCAAAATCATCCGGATTCCGGTTCATATGGCCGAAATTATTAATAATATTAATATCAAAGAACAAGAATTATTTAATGAATTAGGTCGGAGCCCGACAATTCAAGAAATCAGTATCGCGCTCGGTGGGAAGGAAAAAGGTTATGAAGTTAATAAAATTTCGAATTTAAAGAAAATTACATCCAAACCGGTTTCATTAGAAAAACCAGTTAAAACCGATGATGAATCACACTTTGCTGATTTCATTAGTGATAATTCAACTGTATCAGTTGAACGTTCAATTGAAAACGAAATGAAATATGAGGAACTATATAAGCTGATGCAATTGCTCTTAACACCGGAAGAAGACCAAATTCTTTGCATGCGAATGGGGTTAAAGTCATATACAAATTCATTATCATTAGAAGACATTGCTAAATCACTAAAAGCCAGCAAAGAAAAAATTCGGCAAATTGAAAATCGTGCACTGCGTAAATTAAAACAACACGCTAATAATAGTGTCCTACTTCGCGAAACAAACTCTGATGATTAAATTATCATCGCGTTTACAAGCGATTCAAGATGAAATTACTAGAACAAATAATATCATTATTGATGTTGGCTGCGATCATTGTAAAACGGCAATCTATGCTTTGCAAACCAAAAAAGCCAGTTTTGTATACAATATTGAAAATAAAAAATTGCCACTATTAAATGGCATCAAACATTTAAGCGAACATCAATTATTACAGTTTACGAAAAATATTTTAGGCGAGGGATTGACTAGTACTGAAATTAAGGGCACAATTGATTATTGTGTTATTTCCGGAATGGGTGGAAAGAATATTACGCAAATCATTAAACACCAACTTCCGCAAATAAAAATTAAAACATACATTGTTGTTGCCAATGATCATCCCGAAGTAATTCGTGCGTTTTTAAAAAAAATGAACTGAATCATTAACAACGAAATGATTATTGAATCCGATCATGAACCAGATACTTTTTTTCATTTGATTAAATTTCAACCGCGCAAAGGATGTAAAATTAAGAATCAAAAGGAAATATTTTTTGGTCCGATTAATTTAAAAAAAAATATATCGATATTAACCAAATATTTAATTGTTCGTAAAAAAACCATTCAATCATTTATTAATGTAACGAAGAATCAACAAATAATAATTGAAAACCAATTAATTGATAAGATTTTGCATTAATTAAACTGTAGACCAGATGTACCAGTTTCAAAATCTTCTTGTTCATCACTAAGTTTTTTATTTTTTTAATTTACCTGATTGTTTTCGTTCTTTTATATTCTCATAAAAGCCTTTGGCAAAGTCGTTATAATCATCAATTTCTTTATTATCTAGTTGCATGAGTTATTTCCATTTGTCATTCTTGTCGATACGTTTAACGCGTTCAACGAATCACGTTGAAGGTACTGTTTTGTTTTTAATGCCATTTTTTGTTAAATTAACAAAATCTTCATATACATCATCGGGAAATAACGGTTTAATAACCATAAGAACCTTATTAAAATCAGATTGTAAACGAAGGGCGAAAATTATTACTCACAATGCAAATATTAAATCAAGAAAGAAAAAAATATAAACAAACGAAATACACCCAGGCCAAAAGAAATCTTTATATACGAGCGATCATATTCCAAATAACATGAACAAGACAGCAGAAATAGCAATAGTAAAAAACATTTTATGTTGGATATATTTGATTGGCGATTTAATTGGATCACGAGTAACTTTTGGCGTTTTTTTTCGCTCCGATTTTAAATATCAATTTGAGCAATATGCATTCATAAAAAAACAATAACGCGTATATAACTTAACAAGTTTTCATCATTCCTTTGATGTTGGATCTTTACCAATTTCAGTTAAACGAATTGCCAATAAATTATACCTTCCAATATATTTCATACTATTTAAAAAAGTGTCACGATTAATTTGTCATTTTTTTCCATCGAAATTCTTTTGATCATAATAGTAAGTGAGAACATGTGCTTTAATATTTACATAAATCCATGCTTTTTTTTGCGAATTTTATAGTGATAAGTTAAAAAAATCAATGTAAATAGATATATGAAGAAAAATATAGGAAAAATGATTCAAAAATAATTAAAGCAAATTCAAAAAAAATTATAGTTAATTCCTTCGTCTGCAAAAATTGGATCAAAAGCCGTGGAATATCCGCCCAAAGCGATAAAATTTATAACCAATAGAGGCAGATACAATAAACACAAAGGGCAAAAAACTAAAACGTGGAAAGGTGTATTAATATCTTGATATTGATCTCCATAAGCTTTATTTAACCTAAAAACAAGATATGGCGAAAGATCTTTAATTGAGTGAATATGCATTTGATTCGATGTATCAGTTTCAAAATCTTTTTCTTCATTATCAAGTTTTTTATTTTTAGCTTTACTTGATTGTTTTCATTTTTTTATATCTTCATAAAAACCTTTTGCAAATCCGTTATAGTCATCAATTTCTTTGTTGATATAATCAATAATTTCTTTATTATCTAGTTGCATGAGTTATCTCCACTTGTCATTCTTATCTACACGTTTAACTCGATTAATAAATCAGCGCGAAGGTATTTCGTGGTTTTTAATTCCATTTATTGTTAAATTAACAAAGTCTTGATATACATCATTCGGAAATAACGGTTTGATAGCTAATAAAATTTTATTAAAATCTTTCGGCAAATGAAGCGTTAAAATTGTTGCTCATATTGTTAAAATTACATTAAGAAATAAAAATATATAAATGAATCAAATACATCCAGGTCATAAAAAATTTTTAAAAGTAATTCCACATATAAAAAATAACACTGATCATGTTAACCAACCAGAAATTTTCCAAAATAATTTAACTTGTACATATTTTATCGGTGATTTAATCGGATCGTGTATTATTTTTGATTTTTTCCTATCATCTAATATTAAACCGATAAAAAGAACTGTAAAAGCAAATCAAAAACTCATTATAATTGCTAAAAAATTTTGTAATACAATTATAAAAAACAAACACGCTGATGATACAATAAAAAACCCGAACATATAAGTGAAATATAACATATATTTATCCAATGATTTAATAGTATTGTTTTTTTGTCAATGCGAGCAATACAAATTCATAAAGAAACAATAACGTTTATATAATTTAATAATTTTTCATCATTCTTTTGATGTTGGATCTCTACCGATTTCGGTTAAACGAATTGCCAATAGATTATATCCGCCGATATATTTCATATTATTCAAAAAATTATCCCGATTAATTTGCCATCTTGAGCCATTAAAATTCTTTTGATCGTAATAATAAGTAAGAACATGTGCCTTAACATTTGCATAGATGCGTATATTTTTTTTGCGTATTTTATAGTGGTGGGTTAAAAATATTACTAAAAATGTATATATAAAATAAAATATAGTAATACCAATTGAAAAATAATTTAATGCAAATGCAAGAAAAACATTCACATCGCTTCTTAAGTGTTCAAAAGATAAAAAAATTAAAACTGTAGAACAAAAAAAGACTCATACCAACATTGGAGAAATCGAAATTCATGAATCAATAGTACGACAATTATCATTATATCCATCACCATCAACTTTATTTAATCGGTAAGTGACATATGGCGATAAATCTTTAATAGAATGGATATGCATTTGATTTGATGCGTCTGTTTCAAAGTCTTTTTCTTCATCTGATAATTTTTTATTTTTGGCTTTACTTGATTGCTTTCATTCTTTTACTTCTTCGTAAAAACCTTTTGCGAATTCATTATAATCATCAATTTGCTTATTGATACAATCAATAATTTCTTTATTATCTAGTTGCATGTTTCATATTTTGTTTTTTTCATTGTTCTCAATCACAAATAAGAACATAATCTTTTTGACATGCAGCGTTATATCAAATGTCGGTTGCTCAATCGGTAATCGTAATGATTATACCAAAAATAATTGCCGCAGTTAAAAGTTTTCGAGCTAAGTCTGGTTTAAAATTAATGTGTGGTTTATTTTTAATTCTTCGGCCTAATTTATTCGGTTTTTTATCATACCAAAAAGAAAAATCGCTTTTGTTTGTTTTAAATAATGTGGTGCCAAGATCCTTGTTTAATGTTCTTCCTAATTTACGACAGTTAGTGACCGAACTCGCTTCACGTAAAATTTTAATTTCGTGTGCAAACTTTGCAATAGTAAAATATTGCGAAATGGCATCAATAACTGAACCGGTTAAAAAATCAAAAAATCACGAATATAAAACATTATCTGTATAATTGACAATAAGCGCATTTACACCACTCATTATAGTTCGTGCCACTGATAAAATTAATATTCCTTTATTAATTTTTTTTATTGAATCTTCTGTTGTAAACCGTAAATCAATACCGCTGCTTAATACCTTTATTCCCGCTGCGGCACACCCAAAAATTCAATTAAAATCACCGGTCCCGTTATTCAGGCTTATATCTTCCGCATTGGTCATCAAGTTTAATTCATTGACTAAATGATTATATTCATCCTTAAAATTTAATTTGGATGCCGTACCGGAATCTTCATCAACTACATCAGCTTCAACAAGCTCTAAATCATTTAAATCAACTGATTGATATTGTTCTTCATCATCAGCGCCAATTCATTTACATAATTCGATAATTGATTTGTATTCTTCACTTTTTAAGTGATGATCTAAATTATCTCTTTGCGCATAAAGACTACAAATTTCAAGAGCGTGTCCTGTCACATCAATAAAATCACCAAGCGCAACAAGTC
>JAITFD010000029.1 GCA_031281575.1 Mycoplasmataceae bacterium
CATTTGGAATTTGAATATTATGATCGAACCTTTAAATCAAAAGCGGAAGCCGAAGCATTTCAAATTCACATGGTGGCAAAAGAAGCAACCGATAAACAAATTGCGAATTATGAAAAAGCCCATCCAAAACATAAATTAAATGATAATGAAAAAGAAGCAATGCTTTATCATACTGAGCGATCATTTGGTTTGGCTTATAAAAATGGACTCGAGACCGAAATTATTGCCGAAAATATGGATATTTATGCAAAAAACACGATGTATCAAGCGCGGAATAATGCTTTTGATCCATCAACCGATCCAACAATTATTCCCCCAGACGTTGATCCGAATTATCCAAATGGTAATCCAATGTTAAACCGGCACGGAGTACATGAGCACGGTTCACGTTCAAAAAATGCCCGATATTTAGCGGAAGCTGATCGGAGCTATGCGAATGAAGTTTGAGGACCACAGGCCAGTCAACATTATGGGAACATGTTTGGTAATGGCGAAGAATATGAGAACGATCCAAATACACCATGACAAGAGCAACCGCAATTTCGGGAAATTCTTGATCCGCAATATGTGCCAAAAGAGACGGGAGTTTCAGCCAAAGATTGTTTGAATGGCTGACGTGAGCAATCGGAACAACATGTTCTTAATATGGGAGCATACGAAACATCCACAACTGGCCGAAATTTTAATTTAGTCAACTTTGTTGATGAACGTCGTGATCTTAAAAATATGGATGTAACTGCGCACTTAGATCGTTATTTTAATTACAAACCAGATTTAGATTATCTTAAACAATTATCGGCCCAAAATAAAGCTGCTAATGCGAATACTAATGGACAATTCCAAGATGATGATCAGGGCGATGACGGCGGTGACGACGGCGGTGATGACTAAAAAACCAGCATATTTTTGCTGTTATTTAAACGAATAAAATTGATTTAATAAAAATAAAAAATTATTTTTTGTGTTTTTTTAGCAATTTCGTATATAATATACACGTATATTATGGCTCGTAAAGCTAAAGCAACCAAAAAAGCAGCAAAGAAACCAGCAAAGAAGGTAACAAAAGTTGCATCAAAAAAACAAATCCGTGCGGCAAAGAAAAATTTGGCAAAAGCACACGCCAAACCAAAAAGTGAAGCACAACGATTAGCCGCAAAAAAGAATTTTGAAAAAGCGCGTAAAGAAGGTAAACGTTTATCAAAAAAATCTGCGAAACAAACATTAGCATTGTTACGTCGTACAAAAGATCCACACAAAGCTTTAAAATATCTAAAAGCCGCTAATCGTAAACGTGGGAAAATTGTTGTTGCTTCAAAAAAGAAAAGCGGTGCTAATAAGAAGAAAAAACGTTAATTGGTTTTTATCGATAACTTTTTATTCAGTTTTGTGGACCAATAATAATTGTTTTCCATTATTGAAATTTTAAAAAAACAGCATAATTATGACAAAAAATAAAAAATTAAATTAAATTTGTCCAGTTTACTATATAATATATACATGGCTGATAACAATTTAACCAAATTTAATATAACTGGTAACACTGACTTGCAAGATGAATTTTCACGTTTAGTCCAAGCAGAGACGGCTCGTTCAGCTGTTGATGATAGTAATGATTTCGACTCATTAGTTCAAAAATTAAATGCACTATATGCATCATCAAACCAACATAAACTAAATTTAATTACGCAATTAGCTGATGCGGATAATTTATTAGTGCAAATTAATACAACAAAACGTGAACTGAATGAAGTTCAATTTAGTATTCAACAATATATTAAGTTATTCCAAGGTCAAGTTGATGACGCAGTTAACCGTCAAAAAGAATTATTCCAAGATCTTAAAGATAAAGAATTCTTTCACCAATAATTGTTATTAAATGAAAATAATTAGTAAAAAACAAAAAAATCACATATAATATTTATACGAATTATGGCAAAGCAAAAATTTAATCGAAATAAACCGCATGTAAACATTGGAACAATTGGTCATATTGATCACGGTAAAACAACTTTAACGGCTGCACTATGTACATACTTAGCAAAAGAAGGTTTAGCAAAAGCCCAAAAGTATGCTGATATTGATAATGCTCCAGAAGAAAAAGCCCGTGGTATTACAATTAATACAACTCACGTTGAATATGAAACGAAAAATCGTCACTATGCCCACGTTGACTGTCCCGGACATGCTGACTACGTGAAGAATATGATTACTGGTGCTGCGCAAATGGATGGAGCAATTTTGGTTGTTGCTGCCACAGATGGACCAATGCCACAAACTCGTGAACACATTCTCCTAGCCGGACAAATCGGTGTACCACGAATTGTGGTTTTTTTAAACAAATGTGACGTTGCTAATGATCCAGAAATTCAAGATTTAGTTGAAGTTGAAGTACGTGATTTATTAAAATCATATAAATTTGATGGTGATGGTGCGCCAGTAATTCGTGGTTCAGCATTAAAAGCATTAGAAGGCGACCCAAAATGAGAAGCTGAATTACAAAAATTAATTGATGCAATCGATACTTACATTCCTGAACCAGTTCGTGATATCGATAAACCTTTCTTGATGCCAATTGAAGATATTTTCACCATTACTGGTCGTGGTACAGTTGTAACTGGACGTGTAGAGCGTGGAACAGTTAAATTAAATGAAACTGTGGAAATCGTTGGTTTTAAACCTTCAAAAACAACTGTTGTAACGGGAATTGAAATGTTCCGTAAAGAATTAGAATCAGCAATCGCCGGTGATAACGCTGGTATTCTATTACGTGGTGTGGAAAAGAGCGATGTTGAACGTGGACAAGTATTAGCAAAGCCCGGTTCAATTAAACCCCACACTAAATTTACTGCCCAAGTTTATGCGTTGAAAAAAGAAGAAGGTGGTCGTGCGACGCCGTTCTTTTCTGGTTACCGTCCACAATTTTATTTCCGAACAACTGATGTAACTGGAACAATTACTTTAAAACAAGGTGTGGAAATGGTGATGCCTGGTGATAACGCTGAGTTAACAATCGAATTGATTTCACCAGTTGCGATTGAAAAAGATACAAAATTCTCTGTACGTGAAGGTGGTCGTACCGTTGGTGCGGGAACTGTTGTTGAAATTATCAGTTAATTATTAATAATAATAACTCACGTAATTAAATACTAAGTTTACAATGCGATTGTTATGTTAACTTATTATCGATATTTATGAATTGGTGTAATTAAGAAAAAAGCAATTATTGTTACAACAATAATTTATTTTCTCTTTTTATTTATTGTTTTCAATTTAGTTCCGAAGTTAATCGGTTTACAATGATATTACATTTGGGATAATCAAATAATCGGCATTCATGATTTTGTTTATATTATTTTATCAATTATTTGTGCCGAAACAACAATTAATATTTTTGCCGATCCAAAAACAAATGGTTCGGAATTGATTATTATTGCGAAACCAATTAATCGTTTAAAAATTATTTTAACGAAATTTGCGGTTATTTTATCAGTTTGTTTTTTAATTGTTTTAATTGGCAGTGTTTTTATTGTGTCAGCGGGAAAATGGGATCATAAATTAGCGGTAACACTCACCCATTTTATTTTAGCAACGCTCGTTATTTTTTTGCTATTTTCAAGTATTGCGATCATGATGAATATTTTTACTGGTAAGATTGGTATTTTGTGTACAACAATCGGTTTAGCAATTTTAATTAGCGTTATGCACTTAACAATTCCCTTGACGGTAAAAACACAAGGCGATTATTTAAAAGAAAAGTACGGATTAAATTTTATTTCCCGGCCATTGATGGTTAATCATCCTGATGGTCCAGAAATGATTGATACAGTCGGCTTAAATGTTTTTAGTGAAACGAATAGCACAAAAGCTTTAATTAATTATGTTGATCAAAAAACCAATGGTGTTGCTGAAACATATTTCGATATTGGTGGCCAAATTAATAAAATGTTTTTTGCCGATAATGATGAGCATCATTCATTTAATTGATATGGTAGTGAAACAGCGGTGCAATACCAAGTTGCCGATGAATCCATTTACGATAATTTAATGCGTTATACGCAGTCAAATTTTCGTGAAGGATATAACCCCCTTTTATTTCCGCACGATCAGGATAATGCTGCTGGAACACATATGATTTGATTTTGTTATTCACCATCGGCTTATTTTGGTTCGGAAATTGAATATGAAATTTATAATATCGGTGGATTAACAAAGAACGCGGTATTAGAATATAACCGGACCAATACCCTTGATTTTGATTTTATTAATTACCAAGATGTTTATGACGTAAAAAAATGGAATGATTACGCCTATGCAAATTATATTTTTGATAAGTATATTTGGTATGGTAATAGTTATAAATCATTATTTAATTATCAAATTGATAATTATACATTTGGCGGAGCTCAAGGGACAATTACCTTATATAACGGGTTTGAGCCAAACAAACAAGTTAATCTGGAAAAACAATATTTATTGTTTGTAACGCTTGAAACGTTATTGTCAGCCGCTGATAAATATCGCAATGATAAAGAAGTGCGGTCAGTTTATTATCCATATTTACCCCCATATAATCAAAATTTAATTGCCGAACAAAACCACGTATACGATCATTATGATCCACAGTTCGTACCGGATTTTGAAGCAAATTTTCGCAATGGCATTGCCTGAAATGCGCCAACGTCAGACACCATTTATCACCAACAAAATAAGTCGTTAGATAAATATGAAATTGTCCCAGAATTACTTGCCGCATTAGGTCCATACGAAACATTCGATTATGCAACAACCGATAAAGAGTACGCATGATTACAAATGAATCAAGCATTAGTAAAAATGACATATTTATATAATTCGCGGCTATCAAATATTTTTTACCGCCCTGATCTTTATTATGATCTATCAGCTGCACGTTATGATAATTTTCGCTATTGAAATGACGATTATAAAGATCAATATTTTTTACAATTTGAAAATCTGCCTGATGTTTTGTATAAAATTTATGACATGGGTCAACGATCATTTAGTTGGGGATATTATATCGCCGATCGTATATTTCCCGAATCGGGTTATTTTTGCCGCTGAACAAACGATGGATCAACTGATGAAGATGTCCAAAAAAAGATTGCTGATTCAAATCGAATTCGGGAAAAATATGACTCATTTAACATCTATTTAGGATCGCATATCTTTTACTATAACGGAATTAATGATTTAAAGCAGACCTATCAATATGATTTTCATACACGCTTATCGAATGCTGCGGCAACGATTTTATGGTGCATTATTACATTGATCGCATTTGCATTAATGATTGTTGTTTATTTAAGGACTGATTTTGCCTAATGTTGAAATATTTTATTTTTTTATGACTGAATGTATTGAAGAAAAAAGCGATCTTAATTACCACTTTAGTATTTTTTGCTTTTTTATTTACGATTTTTAATCTTGTTCCAGCGATATTAGATTTTGCATGATATTATATCTGGGATAATACGGCATTTAATTTACATGATTTTGTTTATATTATTTTATCAATTATTTGTGCCGAGATCATTATTAATGTTTTTGCTGATCCGCGCAGCAATGGTTCGGAATTAATTATTATCGCTAAACCGATTAATCGAATTAAAATCATTTTGACAAAATTCATCGTCATCTTATCGATCGGATTTATTTTAATTTTTATCAGCAGCATTTTTATTATTAGTGCTGGACCATGAACAAGTAAGATGAGTGATATACTAACACATTATTTAATGGCAGTTATTATTATTTTCTTGTTATTTTCTTCCGTTGCCGTAATCGCCAATACTTTTACAAGTAAAATTGGGATATTGTGTATTACGATCGGGATGGCGATTTTAATGAGTGTTATGCACATGACAATTCCCCTAACAGTAAAAACACAAACCGATTACTTACAAGAACAATATGGATTAAATTTTAAAGTTCGTCCATTAATGACCAGCAAAAATCGCCAACCGCAAATTAAAAAAAATGTCGGGCTAAATGTGTTTAGCGACAACAACAATACATATGATATTATTCAAAAGATTAACCAAAAAACGGATCATTTTGTCGAAACATATTTAGATGTTGGTGGCCAAATGAATAAATTATTTTTTGCGACTGATGTTAATGATAGTGTCTTTAATTGATTTGGTTCAGAGACAAATCTTGATTATGAAATAATCAACGAATCACTTTATGATAATTTAATTACGTATCGTGATTCGAATTTCACCGAAGGATACAATCCCTTGATTTTACCAAAAATTATTGATTCAAATACGCCGTATGTGATGTGAGCAGGATATTCAAATGCCGCACACTTTGCCAATAATTTTGAGTATCAGGTTTATCAAACTGGTGGATTAACGGAACGTTCAATGATCTATTATCACAAGTTGTCATCACTAACTTATTATTTTGTTGACTATGATCAAGTCTATGATATTAATCGCTGAAATGATTATGAATATGCAAATTATATTTTTGATAAATACATTTGATACGGCAGCAATGATATGGATGAATTTGGTTACAAAATTGATAATTATGCACTAAATACTTTAGAGAGTGGCGAAATTTCTTTGTTTGCCGGATTCCGACCAAATAACGTTGTTGAGTTTGACCATCTATCTTGCTTATTAGATGCGTTATTATGTGATGAAGATCCATATCGTAACGATCGACAAGTACACACCATGTATTATCCATATATCCCACCGTACAATCAAGATTTAATTGCGGAACAAAATCACATTTATGATACATACGATCCGCAATTAGTACCAGATTTTGACGCAAATATTGCCGCCGGTATTGATTGAGCACACAAAACAGCAAGCACTCGCTATCACCCATCGACCGCAATTGATGATCAATCATATTTGATTACACCAAAAATTCGTGCGGCACTTGGACCATATCAATATTTTGAATGATCGCCAAATTCACGGGAAGGGAAACTAATGGAAGTTAGTCAAGCGGCGATGAAATTAATTTATTTATTTATGCTCCGTTTTTCGAATATTTTTTATAACCCATCATTGTATGTTGACACAACTGATTCTGAATTAGCCAATTGAAAATATTGGGAAAATGGATATCAAGATGAATATTTTTTACAGGCTGATCAAAGTTTTACGACAAACCCACCATTAATCAATTGGCTTTATTATATTGCTTTTTGATTAACTGGCTTTAATAATATCTTGCAAAATATTTATCCTGATTCTGCCCCAAATTTTTTTGATCAACAAACGACAACTGATCCGAATATTCAAGTTAAAATCGATCAAAGCAAAGCGAATCATAATTATTACACATCGCGTTTATATAACAGTTACGGGATGGATAATTTTCCATATATTGGTATTGATGATTTAAAACAAAGTTATTTTTATGATGCGCGAAATATTATTACCAATGAACAATTAATGATTGCTTGGTGTTTTATTACTTTAGTAATATTTTCTACGATCGTAGTTATTTATATTCGCACCGATTTCCAATAATTATTTTTTTCACAATCCGTGTAAATTGCAATATTCATATGCAGTACCGATTTTCGCATCTTTAAATAAGGCAATCGGTTCTTCCTTCGGTTTTAGTCACTGTAACGTCAAGCGATCATTTGCATGCATTGCGATTCATTCAATGTGATGTTCCGGTGACATCGGATGAATAATGCTACTAATTTGTACATTGATGCCATTATTGCTCTTTTTAATCAATGGCACATGCTTTTCCGCTGCTCCATCACCGGTATTTGGTTCTAATTCAGCCATGTTTGTTCCACAACAATTTAAGATCCCCGCTCCATCACTTACAACAATGATGATTTTACCGCAGATTGAGCAACGATAGAACTTGATTGGAACCATGTCTACCTGTATTATAAAACCAAAAAAATTTTTCGTGTTGTCAAAAGAATTATTGTTTAATTGAACGGATTATTCCTCCGCCTAAACAAACATTTTTTTGGTAGATAACGGCAAATTGTCCATCAGCAACTCCCGTTGTTGGAGCGTATTTAATGATCATTTCATTACCCTTTTTTACAAAGCTCCCCTTTACTAATTCACCACGATGGCGAAAACGAATGAAGACATTATGCTGCCTTGGTGCTTTACCATTAATTCAATTAAATTGAATTAAGCGGCATTGATTTGATTTCAAGAATTGATCGTGGTGTTTTTGATCAACAACATAAATAATATTTTGTTTGACATCTTTTTTACACACATAGTATTTTGATTTTTGTCCACCAAGCCCTAAATTCTTATTTTGGCCAATGGTATAAAACATATAACCGTTATGTTGACCAAGCACATGATTCGTCACAATATCGATGATTTTGCCTGGCTTTGGTTTAATATAATTTGTTAAAAATTTAGCAAATTTTCGTTCGCCAATAAAACAAATTCCGGTTGAATCTTTTTTATTTCAATTGGGCAAATGGATTTTTTTTGCTAATTTTCGTACTTCGTCCTTGGTTAAATTACCAATGGGAAACTGACATGCATCAAGCTGATTTTGTTTTAACCAGCATAAAAAATATGTTTGATCTTTATTTTGATCTTTGGCCATGATTAAATATTTTTTTCCCGTAATTATTTTTGTGCTTGCATAATGACCCATCGCGATATTTTTAGTTTTAAAATGCTTTTGCGAATATTTAATAAATTCACCAAATTTAATATATTTGTTACATAAAATATCGGGATTTGGTGTATTGCCTTTTTGGTATTCATCAATCACATATTGGAAAACATTTTTTCAATATGCATCAATAAATTGCGTTCGATAAATTTTGATCCCGATTAATTTTGCAACTTTTTGTGCATCGCGGTAATCCCGATTTACATTACATGATTTATTATTTGCAATTTGCCCATGGAAATCATGATTCAAATACGTATCTCAATTTTGCATAAACAAGCCAATCACATCGTATCCTTTTTCTTTCAATAAATAAGCTGAAACGGCTGAATCAACTCCGCCGCTAATACCTAAGACAATCCGTTGTTTATTTAATTTTTTCAAACCCATACTTTTCACGAATGCGGTTAAATGGGTTGAATAAATCAAAATCGAGGAAGTGTTTACTTTTAATGCGGATTTGGTTAAATCAACCAAATAAAATGCAATAAATTCCCGGTAAAGCGTTAATGAAGAAGAAAATAATAATCGGTAAAATTTCAATATGGCAGAAAATTTGTACTAACAATAAGGTGATCGCAATTACTAAGAATCCTAGGCCAAACATAATTCGTCAGAATAGTAATTGAAAATTTTCCCGAAAATTCATGCCACTACCGTTAATGTATTTATTTGTTGTATTAAATGATTTTTGATGAATGTTAAATAAATTTGCAATATAACATACAAGCATTGTATGTAAGCTCATGACTGATTCATATTGGGCAAAGCGCTTGGCAAATATCAAATACATTAAATAGACTAGACGTTTGCGGAAAACAATTAATGAATATAATTCCGACAAAATATTAAACGCGATAAGGCAAAGGAAAATTACTAATGCGCAGTCGAAAAGTGTTCATTCGCGGTTTCATCAATTTAAATGATCATATAAATAGTATTGGCATGTATAACCAACGACATACAATATTGACGCTAATAAAATTACAACCGGTAAATTAATTCATGATTTTAAAAATGTTTCCATATATAGTTTCACACGTAATGGTTGATTGCTTTTGTGAATTTTGGTTTTAAAATTTTTATCCGTTAAAATATCAAATTGCGCTTGAATTCAACGGTGATCACGGCGAATATACTCGGGTAAGTTCTTTGGTTCCATCGATGTGAAGAAAGATAGATTTGAATAAATTCCCCGGTAACCTTTTTCAAATGCTTTAATTAAAAATGCTGTATCGCAATTAACGTTATCACCAATATTACCAATGTCATCATAACAAGTTCGCGAGATAATGATCCCCGAATCATAATTATGTGCACATGATCCACTCGATAAGAAATTGGTAAATTCATTCTTAATTTCAATTTTTGGGCGTAATGCTGTTGATGTTAATCATCCGCTATCATATGCGGAAATTACACCTTGGATGTAGCCAATTTTTGCAACTCCGGCATAAAAAAGAGCAATGTTTGATTCAATAAAATCATTTTGAATTAATACATCAGCATCACAAATACAATAATAATTTCAATCATCTTGATAAGAATGCAAGAAATGATCAATGTTTCCACCCTTTCATCCAACTCGATCGGTTCGACGAACAACCTTAACATTCGGATATTCTTTAACGAATTGATTGATCATGTCGATATAATCAGGATCATTTGAATCATCAAGAATGTAGTATTCAATATTTTGGTATGTTTGACAAATATTGCGGCGCACAATGTCTGGCATAAAATCGTTATAAGTCGGAAACACAACTAATACTTTTGGCAATTTTTCGGGCAATTTACTTTGGCGGTATAAGATGAAAGAAAACTCGTTAAAATATTTGCGAAAAAAAACAAAGTAAATTACCTTATATAAAACGAATAAAACCACTAACGGAATAATGACACTAAATAAAATTAAATTACAAACGATTGATAAAATATTAAACGCTAAATTACTATGATTAATTCAGGTAATTAAACCCGGAAAAGTAATGATTGCTCCGTTGCTCATATAAACAACTTGTGCGATTAAAAAATTGTAAATAAAAAAAAGCATAATAAAAGAAGATAGCGAAAAGACAATCGCTAAAAAAAGTTTATTCCGTTTATCATAAGAATTATTTGTAAAATTATCCATTAGTGAATCGGCAATGCCGCAACATTAAAAATGCGATTTACACTATCAATATTCATTAATGTCGATGTCACAGCAATCATCAATAAAATAAAATTAATAACCGCGATTTCAATGATATATGAATCAAAGCGATCAAGAATACCACCGTGTCCTAGCAGAAAAGAACTAAAATCTTTGATATCATTTTTACGTTTAAATAAACTAAATAGCAAATCGCCAAATACCGCGGATAAAATGCAAACAAAGAGAATAATAATCACCCACATTCATCATCATCCAGTTTCAATTTCAATATGGCTTGTAAATGCATATTGAGCCCCAAAAAAATTTGATTGCAGAAAATACTTATCTTCGCCATATCCATAAATAAATAATAATAAAACACTGACGATCAAAGCACCAAGTAATCCACCGAATGCGCCTTCTCATGTTTTCTTTGGCGAGATAACTGGTGCTAATTTATGTTTCCCAAAAAAGATTCCTGTAAAATACGCAAAAGTATCGGTGCAAATTGGAATAATTAAAATCAGAATAATTGTTGTTCATGAACGAACAATCGCAAGATAAAAAAAACCAATTAATGCTAATGTAATAATTACCGCAATTAACGGAAAAGCAATCGCATTAAATTTTGTATAATTTCGCGATTTCTTAACGATGAAAAAATATGGGATTAATAATAATCAAGAACACATCACGGAAACAAAATAAATAATCATCGTTGTATTTCATTGAAAGTCGGCAATATAGCTTCCGTAATATACATAAAATAAAATCATAAAAAAAGGCACAAATTGCGGAAGCATGATCATTAAGCCAATTAAAAAAATAAGTTTTTTATTACTACTTTTTACAAAGCAATTATTTAATTCCGCACCAACTTTAAAATTAAAAAAAATAATCATTCCTAAAATCGCAAATGCAAATAACGAATTACCCCATAATGGAATATATTGCGCAAATCCATAACCACGCAATCATTCAAAATGTGCATCCGGATGTCGGGCATCAGCAAAAATTGTACATGCTAAAAAAACGATCGCATAAAGTGCTAATCAAATTGAACCGTAACCACGCGATTTAAGATTGTTTTTTTGTTCGTAGGTTAATTTTTTCATATTAAATTTGGAGTAGTTCTTTTTCTTTTTTTTGATATAATGCTTCGGCGGTTGCATTAAATTGTTTTGTCGCTTTATTTAATTCATCTTCAAAATATTTAATTGTATCATCACTTAATTCCGAATTTTTTTTGTATTTTGCTTGGATGTCTTGGCGAGCATTCCGAATTTTGATTTTTGTTTGTTCAAGAATTTCTTTAGCTTTTTTTACATTTTGCTTACGATTTTCTTCAGTAATTGGCGGAAAAAGTAAACGAATTGAATCAATATTCAATTGCGGAGTTACGCCAATATTCGAATTATTAAGTTCAGTCATAATTGGTTTACATAATTCTTTATCATATGGTTTAATTACAACTTGACGTGCATCAACAATTTGTAAATTGGCAATTTGTTTTAACGGACTTTTTTCGCCGTATGCATCAATGCGAATATTGTCAAAAATTGCTAGGTTGACTCGACCAGTGCGGATTTTGTCATATTCGTTCTCAATTCAAATAATCGATGGCTTCACTTTTTGTTCAAATTCGTTTTTCAAAGTGCCTCAATCCATTGATTATTTTTTTATTTGTTGAGCAACTTCAGCAGCGAAATCAACGACTTCTTTTTCAATTCCTTCACCAACTTGATAACGAATGTATTTTAACAATGTGGCTTTTCCGTGATCTAATAAATGTTGCTTAATTGAAACACTGTTATTTTTCACAAACGGTTGCGATTCAAGTGTTACTTCGCCTAATAGCTTGTTTACACGGCCTTTAACAATCATATCGGCACGCTCAGCCGGTTTGCCTTCAGCAATTGTTTGTTCTTTAAGGATCTTCGTTTCATTTTTTAATCATTCAGCATCAATTCCGTTTGCATTTAAAAAGCGGGGTGCCATGGCCGCAGCATGCATCGCGATATCTTTACCAACAATTGGATCAATTTGCTTGTCAATTGTTAATAATACCGCAATTCGGCCATTATTATGTTCATAGTAAGAAAACATTTCTTCGTCTTTCTTCGTTAATAATGAAAAACGACGTAAAGCAATCTTTTCGCCAACTGTACCAGTTAATTCTTTACAAGCACGATCAACGGTGACATTACTACGGATTTCTAATTGTAATGCTTTTTCAATGTCATAAACCCCAGCATTTAACAATAATAAACCAATATCATTGGCTAAATTAATGAATTTATCGTTATTCGCAACAAAATCAGTTTGACAGTTTAATTCTAAAATTACGGCACTATTACCGCTTATATAGACTTTCGCAACACCTTCAGCGGCAATTGAATTAGCCTTTTTTGCTGCTTTGGTAATCCCTTTTTCCCGTAATCATTGGATTGCTGCTTCCACATCACCATTATTAGCATCTAATGCGTTTTTTGCGTCAACAACACCTGCTTGGGTTAACTCTCGGACTTTTTTAATTAATTCAATTGATGCCACGATTTTATTATATTATATAATATATTATAATCCATGGTTAATAAACTTATCATTCGCAATTGTTTAAAAAAAGGGGCAATTTTTGCTGGGATAATCATTACGCTGATCGCGGTTCCCTTTTTAGTGGTTTGTAATACCGAACAATTTGGTAATTTAGGGACAAATCAAGGGTCAAAGTCCGGCGGAAACGATCAATTTTCACCAAAATTAAATGCATCAGTTTCAAATGTTGATTGACAAAACCCCGATGTTGGTTATGCGGTTGAGTTTGCTTCAACATACGGGTACTCGAAGTCGTATTTAGCCCGAATTGGTGCGGCAACGAATAATGCTCTAGGAAAAATTTCTCACCAATCGAGTTATTCAAAAACCGAAACATTATTGAATTTTAATTTAGCTGGTATCGGTGTTTCAACAACATGAGGTGAGGCTGGTGCATCATTATTAAATGAACCAACAACGAATGTTTCCATTATTGATTTTGCTGCCGATACGGTAATTCCGCAAGTTGGTACACCATATCATATTGATCCAGCAACACCAACCCGTAGTCTTGTTGATAAAATTACGTCGGTGGTGATATCGGATTATGCGAATGTGAGTAGTTATTCGCCAATTACGGATATTGGCTTTTATTCGTTTAGTGGATTAACACGCGCTTTTAGCCAATATGATGGAACCCGTAGTTGATATAAAGCAAATGGTAGTAACACCACATCAACTTTTTTTAATAATTTACAATCATTTAAAGCTCAGTCATCAAATAATGGGGAAGCTGGTAGTGGAACAAAACTTGGCTTAACCACTGTTCATAATGGTGCATTTTATAATGCAACAAAATTATCAACTGTTGATTTTGGCTTTGATAATCGTTTGACAACGTTTGATGAACCATATGGACCAAGTGAATTCCAAAAAACCGGATTTTATCCTTGGCCAGATGTAACTGGTGATTTTGGTCGTGTGAATGATCAAACAACATGAAATGGTATTTTTGAAAACGATACAAATTTAACATCAGTTGAATTATGACAAAAATATTATGGATATGATTCAAAGAAAGAAAACGATGCATATCAAGCAAATTTCCACGAAGCAACGTTATTAAACATCCCGGCTAATTTATTTAAGAATTGTACGAAATTAACTTCATTTAATACAAAGGTTAAAAATACTGCCGCAATTCCCTTTTCAGTAAAAACGATTGGCGATAGTGCATTTGAAAACGCCCAATTAATTAACAATATCATTTTTTCTGAAGATATTAAATCAATCGGTCGATTAGGCGGTACGCAAAACCGTTATATCCAACATTTTACATTCTCGCAACCGAATCCATCGGATGAATTACTGAATAATTTGACGAATTTTGCGCTTGATAATTGTAATGTAGGTACCGTTAATTATTATGTGCATGTTCCATATAATTACAACGATGTTTCCATTCGAACTAATGCTTATTATCGAGCAATTGGTGGAAGTGCGCGTTCAAATCTTTTCATTCAATATACCCGACCAGAAAAATTCTTATTCTTAAACTGAAAAACAGATTTAGGCGCATATTCTGGCGTAATCGGTAATGAAGTTGATTTAGATACAAACATTATCATTAAACCTTTACCGGAATATTCAAATGTATCAGGAATGAATAGTTATTTCGCGACCAAGAAAGGGGTAACAGCCACTGCACCAATCTTAATTAAATGACCAAGTGATACACTCCAGCAATGATATGACGGATTCCTCATTCAGCTCCGGATTTATAATGAAAACGGAATTTCGGGTGTCAAAAATGTTTCGCTCACTGCAACCCAATATTTCGATGAAAATTATCTTGACGGATATGCAACGAATATTTCTGTCACATCAAAATCGGCAACTGCCAAAATTTCCTTTTATAACATTAATACATCGTCAATTACTTTTTATGATGACGGAATTGTTGGTGGAACTAGTGGAACAAACACATTACCGGTGATGCGAGGTGATACGGGATATATGGGATCAGATGGTGACTGAAAAAATGTTGCCTTACGGGGATTAGTTTCAGCGGTTGAAATTCCGGACACTGGTCCTTATGCTGGTGTTTCGTTATCATTTAGCGAAATCACCTTAGATCGAAAGAATGGTACGCCAGTTACAACATTACCAACGATTCCAAGTTGAATCACATTAGAAGATATCCATATCTTTCAAAAGCCCGGAGATATTTCTACTGTCATTACATCATACTATCTCAAAATTGCCCCAACGGTCTTTTCTGAGGTTGGTGTTTATCAGTTTAAAATTCTCGCTACGGCCAATTTAAATACTGCAATCAGCAAAGCATCATCAAAACTCTCAGTGCAAATTTATGATGTTTTTGACTACACCTATTCTCCAGTCTTTCCAGCGGTCTTTGATCAAAGTCCAACCGCTGCATGTGGTTTAGATTCTTACCACACGGAATATTTCGTTAATAAACGGGGCGGAATTTCTGGTGGTAATAAAGAAAACATTATTAATGGTAGTTTTGCTTTACCAACTTTAAATGTAACTTGAGTTAATGGTTATGCCCCATCATCAATTTCCACAAAGCTATCCTATACAACGACTGCCATGTCCCTGAATGGTGCACTTTATAATGGTGATGAATGGATTAGTATTAAAAATTCAAAACTATCATATGATTCGAATTTATTAACCCAAGGTTATGTCGTGCAACAAATGGCTGCTGATGTTAATGGTAATTATTCGGATATTATTCTCATTAGTATTACCGCAACAACAATGAACGAGAATTGGCTAGTGACAAAAACATTTATTTACTATATCCGGATTACTTTAACAACATCAGCGGTATGAAC
>JAITFD010000031.1 GCA_031281575.1 Mycoplasmataceae bacterium
CATTACCAATAAATTGTGAACATTTTATTTACTATATGATTTATAAAAAATTAAATCAAATTATATCGTTTCCAGAATTCGCTCTTCGTATGCATTTTGAAAAAAATATGAATGAGGATAAAAATAAGTTGTATCAGGATTAGCAAAATGCACATCTCCACTAAGATGCTGGGAATTATAATCATAATTGGAAGTAAATTGCATGCCAAATCCAAAACCAAAGGATCCATGTTCGGCTAATTTTATGGAAAAAAACGGTGATTGTAAAATCTCGAAACCTTCGGTATTTTCTGGAGTATAATTACCATTATTTGCTAATCATTCGCCATTAGTTGTTAGTGTTGAAGGCATATTCATAGACCAGTCATCACCAAAAAAATCACTAACAGTAGGAACAACCCAAAAATTGGAAGTCAAAAAAGTGAGCTGGCCATTATTACCGATGTTTGGTAATGCGGCTAAATCATATTCCGTTGAAATGCGATTATTTAAAATCGTAATTGTCCCATCAACAATTTGGCCATATTCATTAACTTTAAAAGAAGTTAACGATCCGGCTGTAATGTCATCATTAATAATTTGTTCCGCAATTGAATAGACAATCTCAACATACGGAATCGTACCATTACGAACATCGGGTAAATTTTGTGGTAAACGCTCTAACTTATATACTTCATCGTATACCGTGGATAAATATTCAATAATACTAGAGAAAATTATTCATCAATTAGCCGGCAATGGATCGTAGCGGTTTTCAATGTGTTCAATATACTTTTGGGCATCTTCTTTGGTTGCAATCGTAATATTATCGCCAACTTTAAATGCATAAGGATCTTTTCGACCGTTGTTCATTAAATAGATCGATGCCCAAAGGACAACACTGACCACAATCGCAATCAAAATATAAAGGCGGATTTTTGCTTGGTGGGATAACGTGAATATTTTGCTCATTTTGTTTTATTATATTATTCAGCGCTTTGATGACGATCGACCGTAAATTTAAAAATTTCAACTGGTTCATGCCGATTAATTTTTGCTTTATCTTTGGCAATATTTAACTGTTGAGCAACATCATTAATTCCGATGTCTGGTAGTAAGACACCTTGTTTATTTCTTGTACAAACCAATATCCCGTATTTTTTCGGATTCAATTCGTTTAATTTATCCACTTTAACCAGCGGACTTAAAATGTCAACTGAATAAGTTAGTTGATCAAGCTCTGGTAATTCCACACGGGGAAAACGGGGATCGTGAGTCGCGGCCAAAAAACTGTTGCGAATAATTTCATCGGCAATAAAATTTGTTTCAGGCACAACGGAACCAATACAACCGCGTAATGAACCATTCTTTTTAATTGAAACAAAGCAAGCGGCTTTTTCTAATAATGGTTCGGGATAACGCTCAACTTGGGTATATGGTTGATTTTTTAAAACATACGATTCAACATTTTTTCGGGCTAAATCAACATACATATCATCACGTTTACGGCGATCCACAACACGTTGAAAATAACGCTTTGTAATTAAGGCAAATTGACTTGAAATTGGTTTAACCGGCTTGAATGATGCAACTAAATAACCGACACCATACGGATCTTCAAATGCCAAATTTTTACCTTTAATTTTATAACCATCATTAAAACCTAATAATGTAATGATTGATTTTAACCCACATTCTTTGGCTTCACCGATAATTTTTTTTGGTAAATTGAGTAATTTTTCGGTATTTCCGGTTTTAATATATTTTCGAATTAACCGATTAAATCGGGGTCCAGCAGGATGATAATCGTGCTCCCCATCATTCGGTTTACAACAATGGGATAGATCGCCGCTAGCAATAAAAATTGCTTTGCGATTTAAACGTTCACATGCTTCACGCACAATTTTACCAAACCGGTAGTGATCAATTAACGACAAACCAGATTGGGAAATGGTTACCACTTTTTTGGGATGCACATATGTGAGTGGAATAATTGTTCCATGATCGCATAGTGGCCGATCAAATACTTTTGTTGTGGCATTAATTGGACTCGCTCCGTTTGTTGCTAAACTAACAATTAAATTAGCTAACGGCACATCCACATCGCAACGCACTTTTACTTGGGAATGAAATTTTTGCATGTTCCCAAAATATTCTTTTTCATTGTCCACATAAAAAGCATCTTCATAACATTCGTTATGGGGTGAGATAATAATAACAACGTCATATTCAGCGCGATTAATCTCGTCAGCAACTGCAGTATATGCCTTTTTAATTTTTAAAACATCATTGGCATTCCCAATATCTTCAAGCAATAATGGTGGATGCGGCAATAAGTATGATTTAAGCATTAAACTTTCTTCGTGTTGCCTTTCTTCGCTTTTGGCTTGTCAACCAACGGTTTAGTGGTTGTTGGCTGTGGTTTAACATTAATTTTTACCGTTGGGTTAATTTTACTTGTCGATAAAACTTTTTTTGTTGCGCCTTTGTTTGGTGTAATTACCACATGTTCGTTATGGATTTTTGTTGTATATGTTTTGTTGGTATTTTGTTTAACAGTTACTTGACCGGCTTTGGCTTCAAATTTTGTTGGTTGGTTTGGATCAACTTTTTTCGTTGCCGGTTTTTTGCCAAGTTTAAATGGTTGGTCAATTTTTGCTGATGGTAGTTGATTTGTCGCGATTTCTTGCGCGACTGAATGGGAAGTTTTTTCGGCTAATTTAGCCACATTTTCTTCAACTGTTACATTGCTAATTGCTTTATTTTTAATTAATTTAGCTGCTTCTTTGTTTGAGACTTTTGTAGTAATTGTTGAAGAAACAACTGCAACATTTGTTGTTGTTGTTTGATCTTTATTACGTTTTGCTGAAACCGTACTAGTTTTTGTTCGGATTGTCACTTTTTTATTTTCTGGTTGACTCGGAATGTTACTAATTTTTACATCATATGTCGGTTTAATTTTTATCACTTGATCTGGTGTTTTTAATGCTTCCGGTTGACTAGGGACGTTATTTAAATTGATTGCTTCCGTAATTGATTTGGCAGTTACCGGTTCTTCAGCGGCGGTAATTGGCACTTTTTTCGTCGGTGCTTTAACATGAACTTTTTTCGTCGGTGCTTTAACTGGTGAAACTTCTTGCGCTGGTGTTGGGATATCAGTAACGGGTGTTGGATCTTCTACTGATTTAGTCGGTGCAACTGGTACGGTTGGTTGAGTTTTATTTACATCAACAGCACTAGTTTTAGCTGTTTTAACTTTGTCGGTCTTGGCTTTTTTAACTTTGCGAACGGCAATTGGCTTAATCGCTGATTTTGATTTTTTAACAGCTTGTGTTTCTGGTGTTTGTGCTAAATCAATTTTGGCAGTTTTTGCCGCATCATCAGAACTAACAGTTGGTTGAATAACAGCAATTCTTGGCACAGCAATTCGTGGTGGTGGTCCGGCTAATGTTTCATCTGGATTAGCTTCAATTTGTTTTTGGGCATATTCAGTTGTTCAATATTGTGGTTTCGCGGTTGTCGCAACACCAACTGCTTTTTTAATTAAGCGGGTAAAGAAACCGGGTTTTTTATAAACGCTAGTTTGCGCCTGTTCGTTAAATGTTAAACTCTTATGCGGTTGGTGAATGGTTGGGATTAATTGATCGATTTGGTCGGTTAAATCTGCGAAACGACGGGAAATAGGACTTGCATCGGATGCAATGTGGGGGAAATAATCGTCTTGATGCGGACGATTATGGTATTGGTATTCAGCCACAGCTGTATCAAGATCAAAACGTGCATCAGGAATTTTAATTAATCGTTCACGTGAACGGTTAATCGGTGTATGCTCAACTTCTTTAATTGCTTTAATTCGCGAAGTTTTTTCTTCTTCTAAATTAATGACCGGAATTGGTTGCGGTTCGGGGGCAATTTGTTCGTCAAATTCATTTAAATCATGATCGAGTTTAGCCGGTTCTAATTGATGTTGATCAATTTCCACATATCCCGATAGATCGGCGATTTTGGCGGCACTAGCATCAGTAATTTCTAAGTTAACATCATTAACGTTTGCATCATCACTAGCTGGTTGATTGTCAGTATAATCACCACCTTGTGTATCAGCAGCAAATTCCGAATTAGTAAATTTAACATCTTTTGGTGGCGGAGTTGTTGATGGTTGTTGGGTTAAATCAATTTGTTCAACAATTTGTTCTGGCTCTTCATATTGTTCAGGAACAACGAAATCATTTTCGTCCGTTGTTGATACTTGTTTAAGTTTTTCATTTAAATCATGGGTAAACTTTTTATGATTAAATAATTCCCGGACAAAGTGTTTTAATGGATTATGATGTTCGCGTGGTTTGGCAAATTCAATATTTGATAAAATGGTTGGTTCTGGTGCTGATGCACCATAGCCTTGTTCTTCAGCTAAATGTAAATCATTTACAGCCGTTGCTAAACGATCAGCTGATGCTTCATTTTTTAAATTGCTTGTTTTTAATAAATGATCAGTGACACCGGTAATTTGTTGAGTTAAATCTGGTTGAACATCTGGAGTAGGACAAATTGGTTCTGCGGTTTGTGGAGTTGAATCTGGTGCTGGAGCAGCTGTTTCGGCTTGATGATGGCCAAATTTGAAAAGTGACTTTCAGCCAAAATGGTGTTTTGATTTTGCGTCTGGTTGTTCAGTTGCTATAGGTAAATCAGCTTGGTTAATTAATGGTTCAAGGGTTGATGCATGATCAACATCTGAAACATTTGCCGCTTGTTGGCTTTGTTGTTCTTTGATTGCTGCTTCATCAATTAATGGTGCTAAATCAGGATGTGATTCATGGACCGAAGCAGTATGTTCCATTTTTGCTTCTTCAGTAATTACATCAAGATCATGTGCATCAATTAATGGTGCGGCATGGTCGGCAACTTCGCTCACATTCGCTGCTGCATCTAATGTCGTTGGGGCAATTTGATCGTGTTGTTCGTGGAATAAATGTTCATTCGCCAATGCCGTTTCGCGATGCGAACCGAATTTAAAGAATGATTTTCAACCAAAACGGTGATGTTTAATTTTTTGTTGAACTAACGCTTCATCAGTTAAATGCGGACTAACGGTTTGTTGATCGGGTGTTGTTGCTTCATTAACTTCATCAGTTAAGATCATTTTGACCGTTGCTAATTTTTTACTGTGGTGGAAAGTTTTTGGTTTACGGTTAATATTTAAATCATTCGCTACAAAATCTTTTGGTGCAGCAATTGATTCAACATGGATTGGGTGTAATAAACTTTGATCAACTGGCGCAGTTTTAAATGTTTTAACTGTTTGATCATTAATTTCAACCGTTGGTAAATTATGTAAAAGTGTTAATGGATCAACCGGTGGTAACGGTTGTTCATCGTGTTCATGGGCTAATAATGTTTGATCACCATCGTCAATGATTGGTCGCACGGTTTGATGTGGTACAAAAGCTTGGGCAACAGCATTCGCATCAGCTGCATTTTCGACACTTGGTAAAGCATTAGGATCGATCGCGTGATCAGCCAATGCTTTGGTGTGTTCAGCTTCCGCTGCAGCCGTTTTTAAATCATTGATCGTTGCCGCAATTTTACCGGTTGCTAAAACATGATCATCAACCGATGTTGCATGGAATTTTTTGACGATATCATCGTTAACATTAACTTTCGGTAAATTATGTAAAATTGTTAATGGATCAACTGGTGTTGGTGGTTCTGGTTTAACGGTATTAACGACACCAGAAATTTTGCTGGTTGCTAAAACGTGTTCATCAACATCAGTGGCATGGAAACGGTTAACTGTTTCATCAGCAACCGCAACATGAGCAACAGCATGAGCGACAGTTAATGGGTCAATTGTTGGTGCCGCTTGGGCTTCACGTTCAACTTCCGCAAGGGCAGCGGTAATTAAATTCTCCGCACTATTTTGATCGTATGAACTTTTACTTGATGCCGGTTGAACAACGGTTGATTCAGCTGGACTGCTTGTTGCGCGAGCATGTAATTTTGCGGTAATTGAATGAACCGGAGCATGCAGCGCAACTGGTTGACTAGTGCTTGGTGCTGGTGCAACTAATGTTGGTTCAACTAATTGTTCAGTTGGTTGAACTTGTTCAGTCGTTGGAACGGGTGCAGCAAAAGAAGGTGGCACAATTGGTTTATCACCACTTGCATCAGCTTTCACGAAATCGTGAACACGTTTTAAGAAAGCTGGTGGAACAACATATGCTTGGTGGGTTGCGGTTGAAGCGTTTTTTGCTCATTTCTTTAAATAATGTAATCCGTGAGGTAATTGTTCATAGTAAATTAATAAAGCGATCAATTCATCATAATCATTTAATAATAAATCAACTGTTCCTAATTGATTAAATGCAACATTAAATTCTTTGGCGGCTGGATATTCCACTAGTAAACGTTGATAGTTTTCTCGGGCATGTTGATAATCGCCTTTAACTCGATAACATTCGGCTAAACTTAATAAATAGGCTGGATAAGCAGTTGGCGGAACATCAGTCACTTTTTCGTAATATTCTAAAGCGGCTAAATAATTACCTTGGTGATAAAAAGCATTGGCTAATTCAAAATAAGCCGGACGATCAATGGTGATTCCATATAAATAAGTTTTAATTAAATTATCATAATCATGATCATGAATACATGCGGTTACTAGTGGGTCAAAAAATTCATTTTGATGTTGGTCAATACAACGAATTAAATATGGTTTGGCTTTATGTAGATTACCGAACAATAAATAGATCTTGGCAATTTCAATAGCACAATCACGGAATAATTTTTTATCCACTGCTAAATAGTAAGTTAATGCTTCCCGATAATTACCTTGGAATTCATGAATATAGGCAATATTATATAGTGCTGATAAACGTTCATTGTTATTTGTGATTGTTTTAATTGCGGTTAAATAATGATGAAGGGCATTTTTATATTCATGAATATTAAAATATTGTTCCGCCACTAAGTAATGGAAGTTTTGGTGATTTTTAATTCCAATTAAATAATATTTAATTAAATTGTAAGTGTCTTGATTACTTTTATATAAATTAATTACTTCATTTAAAAATTCCAAATGCCCTAGCGCAATTGCTCGCACCATATATGGTAAAGCCGCTTGTGGTTGATTTTGGTTTAATAATAATGTTGCAAGTTCCACACATAAATCTTTGAACTTTGCATCATCGGCAATTTGACAATATTTAATGGTATTTAAATGATCTTTACATGCAGCATAACAATTACTCATATGGTAAGCGGTAACTGGTTTTAAGACTGGATCAAGTTGTTCATAACATGTCAAATATTCTTTCAATGCAGCAGGATAATCTTGGTGTTGATAATAAAGATTAGCTAATGGTAAATGATAGTCGGTTCCGGTTGCAATCCCTAATAAATAATATTTAACCAATTGATCATAATCGTCTTTTTTAATTAATAGATCAATTAATGGATGTAAAAATTCATAATGCTTATCTTCAACCGCACGGACTAAATAAGGATAAGCTTGTTCTGGTTGATTTAAATCTAAACATAAATTGGCAATTTCCACACATAAATCTTTAAATTTAGCGGTATCAGCAATCACAAAATATTTTAAATTGTTTGCTAAATCATTACGTTCACGATAAATGATTCCCAGATCATAAGCAATCGCCGGTTGTTCTTCAATTGTTAATAAATTATATACCGCTAAATAATGTTCTAGCGCATGATCGTATTCATGACGAGCAAAATATAATTTTGCTAAATCATAATGGCGATCAATTTGATGATCTAAAGCTAATTGATAAGCATTAATTAATTTATCTTCATCACCAATGGTTTTTGCGTAATTAATTAATGGTTCAATAAATTCGTCGTGATTTAAAGCGATTGCCCGTAAAATATATTGTTCAGCTGCGGCGGGATTTTTTTGGTGTAAATATAGTTCCGCTAATTCAACACATAGATCTTGGTATTTGGCTTGATCAGCAATTGTGAAATATTTAATTGCGTGTTCATCATCACCTTGTTTTTGGTAACATACACCAATTTTATATGCCGTTGGATTAACTTGTTCAATGCTTAATGTTGGATAAGCAAGTAAAAACTGTTGTAACGCATCAGGATAATTATGGATTTGGTCATATAACAGTGTTGCTAATTGGTAATGATAATCCTCGCCTTGATCAACTGCTACATGATAAAAATGTGCCAATTGATCATTCGCATTAATTGATTGATAATAATTGATCAATGGTTTTAAGAAACGGTAATGCTTATCGTTCACAGCACGTGCTAAATAAGGTGCGCCTTCAGCAATTTGATCTAATGCTAAATATAAATCAGCAATTTCCACACATAAATCTTTGTATCCGGCTTGATCGGCGAGAACCAAATATTTAACACTATTAGCATTATCGTGTTGTTGTTTATAACAAACACCGATTTCGTAATTTGCCCGTGGTAAATCAGCTTGATCAATTTGGTGATATGCAGTTAGATAACTGGCTAATGCGGCATCGTATTTTCCTAATTGGAAATCTGCTTGGGCTAAAATTAAATGTTCATCATAACCTTTTTCAAGCGCTAAATTACCATATTTAATCGTATTTTCATAATCTTTTTCGGCAAAATAAATTGCACAAAGTTCGTGTAATAATTCGAAGTGATCTTTACCGATGGCTTTGATAATATATTCTTTGGCATTAGCATTGTCTTTTAATTGCAAACTCATTAAAGCTAATTGGATTGAAACATCTTGTAAATTTTCAATTTTTTGATATGTCTCGAATGCCTTTTGGTAATCGTGATCTTGCGCATATGCTGTACCTAATGCATTAACCACTTCTTGATTTTGTTCACCACGATATTTATTTAATGATTTTAATAAATAAGGAATGGCTTCGTGATAACGTTTTAAAATCACATACAATAAGCCTAAATTATATTCCGCGGCTAATGTTTCCTGTTCAACACCAATTAATAAGTATTTCTCTGCTTCTTCATATTGATGAACTTGAACACAAGTAATTGCATAATCAAGTTGCAAATTAGGATCTTCATTACCGTGATCAATCGCCAGTTTAAAATATTGATATGCTAATGGATAATTTTTTAATTTAAAAGCGGCAAATCCAACATTTTTTGCTGAATCAATATCGCCGTTTTGATAAGCAATTTGCGCATAGTTTAATGCATCATTAAATTGTTCTAATTCCAAATCAACTACTGCTAATAAACTAGCCGCTTGGATAAAATGATGATCATAAGCTAATGAATAGTATTTTGCGGCATTTTGCAGATCTTTATTGGCAAAATAAGCATTGGCTAAATTGAGAATTGACGGAATATGATTGAAGGTAACAGCTTGATCATAATAGCTGATGGCCTTTTCATAATCTTTTTTGTCATAATAATATGTACCATTTTGATTAGCGGCAATTGCTTGGAATTCCACGTTTTGGGGATTTTTAGCAATTGTATCATCATTACATTCAAGCATTGCTTCATCATCACCGGTTTGTGCATATATTTTTGCCAAATATGCATAGCTATCAACGATGCCATATTTAACTGCTAAACGATAATATTTGATGGCGTTTTTCGTATCATCAAGTGTTTCATAAATACGGGCAAGATTAAATGCACATGTTTTTAAATCATCATATGAATCAACATCTAAGACAATGAGATATTGTTTAATTGCTTCATCATATTGTTTGCTTTTTTCCGCAATCATTCCGAGCATGAAATGGGCAGAATATAAATGCTTACCAGACAATTTTAACGCAATCGCTTGCTCATAAGCATTTTTTGCTTCAACAAAACGATTCGTATGCACATAGATATTACCTAATTCAAAATAAACATCTTCATCTGCCACATGATTTTGAATCGCTTGTAAAAAATATTTTTCGGCTAAATCAAAATGTTCATAATATAAATAAATTCGACCAAGATTCGCACAATAATGTTGATCACCTTTTTCTAATGCAGCTAAATAATAACGTTCAGCATCTTTAAATTCGCGGGCTTGGAAATGCAAATCACCCAGTGGTCCAATCGCATTTGAATTAAAGTTTTCGACCGCTTTCGTGAAATAAGTTTTAGCACTAACTGGGTCATCACATTTTAAACAAGTTAGCCCTAAACGATATAAACGATCGCCTAATTGTTCACCGTGTAAAATATTAACGGCGGTTGCATAATATTTTCGTGCTTCAACATAATCATGTTTATCATAAAAAATGTCACCTAAAAATAAATCAGCTCGGGAAATTTGGTTTTTATAAGCGATTTCAAAAAATTTAATCGCTTGATCAATTTTCCCCTCTTCATAACTAATTTCACCTAAATTTTCGGCTGCTTGATATTGATGGTCTTTAATCGCTAATAAATAATAGGTTTGGGCATTATCATATAATTTGGCACGACGCATACAATCGGCAACTGCCAAATTTAAATCGTCATAACCAAATTTAATTGCTAATAGATAATATTTGATGGCGGATTCATAACGATCAGTTCGATCATAGATCAATGCTAATTCACGGTAACAGATGCGCAAAATTTCTTTTGATAATTCACCACGGATTGCTTCCAGTAAACATTCTTCCGCTTCTTTGGTTTTATTTTGTTTTAAAAAAACGGTCCCTAAACCATAAAAACATTTATTGAAATTATGTTGAATTCCGTGACGGTAATATTTTTCCGCATTAGCTAAATCGCCTTTATTTTCATAAATTCGTCCAGTGTTAAAAGCCGCATTGCCAACTTCTGGTTCTTGTAATTGTTCAATGGCAAGAATGTAGTATTTCAATGCATCGTCAAAACGTTGTAATTTTAGATCTAAGATTAATGCTAATTGATAAATTGCAATGGGATTTAATGTGTCAGCAGCGATCATTAAATATTTGACTGCTTGATCATATTTTTCGTTGCTAGCATAAAGCATTCCTAAATCATAAGTTGCATCTTTACGACCGACTTCAATGGCTTGTAAATAATTTCATTCCGCTTTTGAAAATTTGTTTTCATGTTCATAAATTTTCGCCAAATGATAATAACCAGAAACATTCCCGTTTTCCACGGCTCTTAAAAAACATTTTTCGGCATTTTTATAATCTTTCTTATGATTTAAATAAACGTTTCCTAATAATTCATATGCTTCAGCCAATTGATAATCGTCTTCTAAAAAATCAATGGCTTTTAATAAATATGTTTCGGCTTCTTCTTCCCGGTTTAGTTCAAGCATTAAAATTCCTAAATCATATCAACCCCTGTTGTTACCAGCATTGACGGCATGGAGTAAATATTTTTCAGCAAGCGGGTAATTTTGCTCACGTAAATATAACAAAGCGAGATGATATAAACTATCAGCATGACCATCTTTAATCGATTTTAAATAATTTTTTTCCGCATCAGCTAATTTACCGTTCCGTTCATAAAATCCTGCTAATGCATCAACCGAACCAGCATGTTCTTTGGTTACGGCTTGAAGATAATATGCTTCAGCTTCGGCTAAATGTTTTGTTCGTTCCAATAACTCGGCCATTTTAACAATTGCTTCATCGTTATTTAAACTAATCGCTTTTAAATATCATTGGCGCGCCAAATCAGCATTTTTATTTTTCAAGTAAAAATCACCGATGGTGATCATTTCTTTTGGATCGCGTGTTTCATCACCAACAATCCGTAAGTAATATTCGGCACGTTGACTAACACCTAATTGCGTAAACATTTCACCAAGGGCTAATGCAGCAGGCATGTAGTCGTTTTGCAAAGCTTTGGTAAAATATTTTTCCGCATCATGATATTTTTTTTGTTTAACCGCAAGATTACCAAGGCCAAAATTAGCTGTTGTTGTTGAACCTTTTTCAATCGCAATTAAAAAGTTCTTTTGGGCGTCTTTATATTTCTTTCGTTCGGTGTATACCTTACCTAAACCAACATATCCTTCGGGATAATTTTCCGCAATTGCTTTAAGATAATAACGTTCAGCAGCCGTATATTTTTTTTCGGAAAAATATAAATCACCAACCTCAACATAGTTTTCGCATTGACGGTTTTGGTTTAATTCACCCGATAAAATTAAATATTTTTCCGCTAAGTCATTTCGGCCTGTTTTACGATAAACTTTAATTAACCCACTAATTGCTTCATCGTATCCTTCGTCAATTGCTTGTAGATATTTCTTTTCGGCTTGATCGTACTTTTTTTCAATAAAGAACAAATTCGCTAGTGTACATAGCCCTAATCCAGCATTCTCCGGATCGTAGTCAACATCAAGTAACTTTTCCGTTGCGTTTTCAGACTCATTACGAATCTGTTCGTGATCGGCGGCTTCAATCGCAATTTTTCGACGTTTTCGTGCAGGCATGGTGCTATATATAATATATTATATTATACTACTATAAGCTAAGCACACTTTTTTCAATCAAAAAATTTTTTATTTTTTATATTTTTGATTTCCGCTGAATATGTTTTAACTAAATTATCGTCAATTGGCGTTTCCAAAATTTTAGGAATTTTCGCTATTTTAAAATAATAAGCTAAGCTTATTATTTTATTAAACCCAATTTTGCCATATCCGATGTTCTCGTGGCGATCTTTGTGTGAGCCACATTTGTTCTTCGAGTCATTGAGGTGAACAACATGTAAATATTTTAAACCAATTGTTTGATCAAATTCGGCAAATAAGCGATCTAAATCGCTTAAATCGTATCCGGCATCTCAAATATGACACGTATCCAAACACACGCCAATTAATGCTTGATTTTTAACTTGATCAATTATTTGCTTAATTTGCTTAAAATTTGCGCCAATTTCAGTGCCTTTTCCGGCCATTGTTTCTAAGCAAATAATCACATTTTTATTCGTTAAATTGTTAATTAATTTCGCACAATTAGCAATCGCTGTTTCAACACTAATCCCATTAACGGCGTTGCCGGGATGAATAACTAATTTATGAACCTGAAAATGTTCGCAATACGCAATTTCTTTATTCAATACAGTTAATGTTTTTTTTGCTAAAACTGGATCATTAGTGGCCGGATTGATCACATACGGTGCATGAACAATGATGTTTGCTAAATCAAGTTGATATTCCTTCATCTTTGCGAAAAATTGCTCACGGTGCATTTGTTGCCAATCAACCCGGATTGTTGTTTGTGGCGCACCGTTATAAAACATAAAACAGTTTTCGCCACAAGCGATGGCATGATCAACTGCACTGCTTAAATAATCGGGAGCATGGACTGATTGAAACGACCCGATAAGTAATTCAGCCATAAATTAACGGAAGGCAACCTTGTTCTTCGCGCAAGATTCTTTGATAATTGCTAACAATTGAATTAATTCATCGATTGAATGATGATATTCATGTTGCGCATTTAATTGATCAATTTTTTCTAATCGGGAACTAATTTCTGTTGCTTCGTAGCGATATTTATTTGCAAAAAAAGTTAGGCGTTTGGCAAATTCATAAATTGATCAATCAATGTATTGATGTTCAACATAATACTTAACTTCTCGGGCAATATCATCTAATTCAGTTTTAACACCTTCATAAACGTTTTCAAAATTATTTTTAATTTTTTCCGCAAGCAAATCAATTTCGTTAATTAAATAATCAAAATTCACAACCGCCTTTTGGTTTGGTGAATGAAATTCCATTTTATTATTTTTTAAATAATAACACCAAATTCGTAATTCCGAAATTTGATCATTTAAATTGATAAACTCATTCACTTTAACATTAATATCATTGAGCGCTTGGCTAATATCATTTTTTCATTTCCGTAATTCGGTTAACAATTGATAATAAAGGGTTAATGTGTCACTCCGATTTAATGTACCTAAATAATTTGGGTCGATTGATTTTTTAATCGTTTTAATAATTTGGGTCGTGCGATTACGAATATCGTCAAGGGTAACCGCGATTTTTTTATTTTTCGTTAAAAAATCACTTTGAATAACGGATAAATTATTAAAAATGTGATCATTTTCTTGATAAATTGCACTTAATTTTTCCGCAATCAAATGGAGATCGTTGTTGACTAATTCATTTGATTTTAAATAAATATCGATCCGGTTTTTAGCCCCTTGTAAATTTAGAGCTGCATCACGTAAATTACTGCGGACTTTTGCTTCGTCAAGTTTTTCCGTTGCATCTTTTAATTCCGCTAAAATTTCATAACCTTTTATCTTTAAACTGTTGATGGTTTTTAATTCATTTTGATCAGTAATTTTTGCTTCTAATGGATCTTGTTCGATTGAACGATATAGGGATAATAAATGTTCAATCATTTGTGATGATAAATAAGTTGGAATAACTAATGATAATAAATGCTCAATATTTTTTGATGCATTAAAAATTTGTTCAATAAACGATTGATAATCAATCGTATTTTTAACATCATTAATTGATTGACATTGTTTTTTGATTGTCTTAATTAATACCGCGTATTCATCATTACGATATTTAACATATAAACGGCGATCATAAAATTCCCGAATCGCGTTTTGTGTTTCAAATAATGATAATGAAATTGCACTAATCGCATTATAAAAATCATTTGAATTACTACACGAAATGGATAAAATTTGTTGAATTCTTTCTAATGATGATAAATCACTTTTAATATTTTTTGTTAATTTATATGCCGAAAAAAAATTATAACAACGGTTAATTTGATTTAATAACAAAATTTTGTTTTTAATTAATTCTAAATTCTTTTTAATTTCATCACGTTGGGTATTTAAAAAGCGGTAAAGTGCAGAGATCTCCGGTTGATTCTTTGCATATGCTTCAAGGTGTTTAAAACTAACATTTTCAATAAAAACCGAAAGATTATTAAATCGCCGTTTAATGGTTAATCCAACAGTAAATAAACGAGCATGAATTGTGGCGGGAATAAAATACAATAGTGTCACTAAGGAGCCAATAATAACTAGCAGCATCAATTTAATTATATAAATTAACGTTTCTTAAATAAACTCGCATCAATAATAACTTTTCGATCAGCAACTTTTTCTTGGGCATGAACATCATCTTTTTTTAATTCTGCATAATTGCTAAAATTTGAATCAGCTTGATCTTTCAATTGTTCTTGGGTTCCAGCAAGCGCTTCACTAATCACTTTTTTTTGCGCGTCGGATGTATCGCGGGCAAAAATCGTATTGCTGGTTTTTGGCCGGGTAAATAACGATCGTAATTCATCAGCTGGAGCGATTAAATTATCTTGCGATCGCGCAATTTTTTGTTCCGCACTTAAACCAAATGTATCAGATGCCGCAAGTTTACTCGCGACATCATTTTGGCCTAAAGCTGATTTAATCGCACTTTTTGTCCCAAAACCAACAAATTTTTTATTTTCAACCTTCGGTTTTGGCATTGCGGATTTCGCATGCGCTAACGATTTAATTGGTGCTTTCTTTTGTGCCGCAAGGGCTGACGATTTCGTTTTCGCCGCTAATGCTTGTGACTTTGGCTTGGCATGTTGTTTAGCTTGTAAACGTTGATTGATGGTTTGAAATCCCATATTTAAATTATAGCAAATAACCAAAGTGAAAAAATTTTGATCTTAATCACTAACTAGTTTTTTTCGATGGTCGTTGCTTAACAAACAACGAAGGATTTGTCGGTCCATCTTCCGTTTTAATTTCGTATGGTCGACCATAACGTTCCGCTTGCATTCGTTGTAAGTGGGTTGGAACACCATAATGATATGGTCGGTTGAATTCGTTTGTAACATGGTCAGTTGAATGCGGACGATATTCTCGTTTTAATTTAAAACCACCGTAAACATAGTCATAATTATCCGGATTTTTTAATGGATCCGTTCCTTCTGAATGCGGAATATTTTTTAAATTTGGATGTTCCGTATCTGGATTACGTTCATGAACTGGTGGTAAATCATATAATCCTTCCGTTTCATAGTTAGTCCCTCACCATTTGTCATATTCATCACCCGTTCCGTGGAATCGTCAATAACCGGGTTGCTCAAAACGACGAGAACCTCATTCCCGGCGTTGTTGACGACCATCATTATTAAATAATGTCGTGGCAAATTCACCCGGAGCGGAATTCGCTCAACGTTTAAGTGGACCGGTTGGCAAAGCTTCAGTATCCGCGACATGATTTGCCGTATTATTCCGATTAAATTTTTGAAGCGGATCATCAACGTTTTGATAGAAATATGGATTAGCTGATTCGGTATTATAGGTTTGATTTTGCTCTAAAGCAATTTTTCGTCGGGCATCAATATATTCTTGTTCTTGACGGAAAGCCCGGGCTTTTTCGGCCTTTTTCAATTGTTCAGCTGATGGTTCAACGTATGTTTTCGAATCTTCATCCCAAACTCGTTCTAAAGCTGGACGTTGATTTTCTTCTTCGTGACGTTGCAGTACTTTTTGGTACTCGCGTTCATTATCGGTTAATTCCGCACGATCACCAGCAAAGTGTTGATAATGTTGTCATTTATATGAAGGATCATATAATCCTTGACTACGGTTCCATTCATCAGCATATTCGTTAAATGCATCAATCGCATCATTTTGTCGTGTGTTAAATTCCTCGGCCACCCGTTGGTAATTTTCTTGCCGCTCGTGCATGATCTTTCGCACTTGATCTTGATCTAATGTCAACACATTAACATGTGCCGGTTCAAGGGCCAAAGTATTTGGACTGCGGGCAAAACGATTGAATGTATGGACCGCATCTTCATGATCAGTCGTATGATCATCATCTAAATCCGGTGAAATCGCTGGCCGAAGTTCATCATCTAAATCAATATCTTGGGGTTTGCGTGTTGGCGAAAAAGGTGCAAATTGTTCATCGACTAAATCCGGATTAGAAATCGTTGTCATTCGGGGTTGCTTTGACCGACTATATAGACCATCGGCACCTTCTTCAAGGGGGAAGAGTTTTTCGTTTTGTGCTCGACGTTCATTTTCGGCTTCTAATTGTTCTTTCAGCTCGGAATGACCTTTTGGTAAAAAGCTAACACCAGGTTCATTATGCGCGGGATCTGGCTCAATTAAATTACCGGTTTTACGGTTAATTTGTTTGTTAACTGATGAATACCAATTCGCTGCCGCTTGTTCGTCGGTTAATGCTTCGGGACGAACCGTATTGTTCGTAATCGATGCTTGATATTCTTGATTAATCCAACTTAACTCTTTTGTTTGGGCACCAAAATTCGTTTGGTTAGTAACATTTGAACCTTGATATTTATCATACGCTTTTGCCGCATTATTCGCACTAACTAAATAGTTATGTTGTTCATGCGATAAAGCCTGGTCATATTTTTTTAAAGCTGTTTCCTCATCAACAGGACGGGTTGGATCATTCATCGCATCACGAATATATTTTTTCTTATTATTAAGTAATGTTTGATAATTAGCAAAACTTTTTTGCATTGCTTGTTGCTCAGTAAATAAAGTTTGGGCATCACGATCATCACGGTCCGTAATATGTTGGGTAACATGAGTAAATTCATCGTTAATATCTTGGGCTTTATGTTCTCATGAATTGGCCACTTTGCTTTTTCATGAATTTTGGATTTCTTGATACTTAGTTTGGGCGACTTGATCGCCTTGATCAGCTCGCGATTTTAAATTTTGAATATTTTTTTCGGCTTCATCATAAGCATTACTGCCGGGGTAAAAATGTTCAACACGTCATCGGTGCAATTCTTGTTCATATTGTTGCTGTTGTTGGTCATTTTGTTCTTGATGTTCCACGAGTTTTGCTTCACCATATTTATGAATTCGTTGACTATTATCGTGAATTGCTTCGGCACGTTGATGCACTTGGTCAATCAGTGCATCACGGCGTGCTTCAGCTTGCAATTCTGAATCATGCGCATTAATTAAAATTTGTTGTTGTGCCTGCGGTAATTCGTTGAATAAGATTCCTTTATGTAATGGTCGGGGAGCGAATGGTGATGGTAAATCAAGATCCACCATCTTTTCCATTCGTGTTTTTGGGTCAACGATATTAACGTGAAATTTGGCATGTTGAAGTTCTTTTTCCTTTCTTCATTTTGCTTCACGTTCTTCCAGTTCGTATTTCGCCTCTTCTTGGGCTTTGGCAATGCCCCATTGCTCAGGGGTTAATTGACTAACGCGAGATTGACGAATCGGCAGCGGCGGTTCATCCGTCATACTTGCTAAATATTTTCGTCGCTCCCATTTATCGATCTTTTGGTTTTCGGCATCCAGCGTTTGATTTGCAGCAGCAATATCATTAATTAATTTTTCCCGATCGGCTTCTCATTTTTTATATGCTGTGGCATCATTAACGGTCGAAGCTCCATTAATTACTGGACGGGGATTGAGCTGGTCGAAATTACTTAATGCGGCATGGGCATTGGCCAATGCGGTTGATGCAGTTTGTGCCGAATTATCATGATTAAGAATTTTTTGATCATACTTCCCAATGATGCTTGTGTAATGCGCATCAGCGTCAGCAAGTGTATCGCGGTGCTCGTTTAAGGCCGTCGTATATTTTTGGGTTGCGCGAGCAATCCCCGTAGCAATTGCATCATGTTTATCTTGCCACTCTTGTTGTTGACGAAGGAGTTCATCATTTCATAATTGCTGTACGATTCCATTTGCTGTTGGTGGCGGTTGATTTGTTAAATCAGGCACAAAAACTGGCCCGTGTTTGGCATCTAAATCTTGTAAGAATTTTAAATCTTTATCTGTTACATTAAGTTTTGCTTCGGCTTCTTTAACCTTTGCGTCATTTTCGTATTTCGTGTGCAATTCTTTGGCTGGTTTCTTATGTCCTCATTGGGCTAAATATGCTTGTTCAAACGCATATTTATCTTCCAATTCTTGTAATTTTTGATCAGCCTCAGTCGGAAAATTTTGGCGGTGTTGATCATATTCAATATCCGGCAATATAAAATGGGTTGGTGGTGGTGTGAGAACAACATTCCCTTTTGCAGTATAATAATCGGCTTGCGCGTTTTGGAGTGCAGCTTGGGCTTGTGGAAGATCCGCGACTGCATCACGTTTACGATAATTCCATTTTTGTAATTTTAATTGTGCTTCGGCTAAATCATCATTGTATTTTTTAATATCAGCTGGGGTGGCAGTGGCAGGATTTGGGGCATTATTCAACAACGCTTGTTCTTTGGCCGTTCAAGCATTAATTTTGTTATCAGAATCGAGTGATAATTGTGCCAAACGATCAACTTCTGATTGCGCATCATCTCGTTCTGCTTTTTTTAATTGATATTCTTCCATTTGTTGGTCATATTGGCCAGTTGGGGATTTGGGGTGTTGTGCATCAGCTTTTACGATTTTCGGGGCAATCGCTAATTTTGCTGAAATGGCCGCGCGTTGTTGAAATAATGCTTGTTCATTTTGTTGAGCATTTGCCAAATCCGCTTGTAATTGCGCAAGCTGGTTTAAACTTGCTTGATCAGTTTGACCAGCTAAGGCATTAATATTTAGTTGTAAATTAGCTTGAAGTTGGGTATTGTTATTCAATTCTTGGGTGATCTTAACCTGATTTGCATATTCTTCTTTCATTTGTTTATTGTAGAGATCTTGATGCGATAAACGGGCTGCTTCACGCGCCAGCATTAAATCGCTTTCGCTAACCGGTTTAATTCCACCGGTTGTACTTTGGATATATTCTTGATAATTTTGATAACCATCAAAATCATCCCCGGTTGCACCGCGACTATGTTCGTGTGTTCATTCATTTTCATCATAAATTTTCGGAATCGGAAAGTGTTGTTCGTTGTATTTCCGTGCTCGGTGTTTATAGTCAACGTTTTCTGCATACTCACCATAACTCTCGCCAAGTTTTGGTGCATGGGGAAGATTGGCATGTTGCCGCGCTACTTCACGATCATGTTTATATGTTTCACGCATTGCAATAAATTCCGCCTCGGTCGGATATTGCATGATCCCAAAATCCGGATTATCACCTTCGTTGGTAATATCTTGCGTAAGCTTTTGGGGAGTTGGCGTTGTCGTTAATAATGGTGCCCCATCCGGATTTCTTAAAATTTTATTCGGATTATATGGATCAGTTGGATCAACTTGATAATATAAAGGGTGACCAAATTCATCTTCCACGTGATGTTTATATGTTTCTCCGGGTTCGATCGGGATTTTTTTATATAAACCATTCCGGATTTGTCCGGTATCTAACATTTTTCGATAAGTCATATAATCATCGGGAAATTCACTAGGACCAGCTTGAACTGCATAAATGTCGGTACTATCAGTTTGGCCTTTCCGGGTCGCGGGTAAATAAACATCTTGATAATCTTTCTTTAAAGCATTAAATTGTTCTTCATTAATGTTTCAATCTGGATAAAGTTCATCCGCATCATCGTCACCTAAATTAAATGGTGCTTTTGTGTGATAAATTTGCCGGTCGACGTTTGGTTTATAAACTTGGTGACGACGCGCAGCGGCTGCTTGTAGTGCCGCTTCATTCGCCATAAAATGATTTCGATTATTTAAAAAATCGGCATAAGTTTCCACATTTTTAACGTGTTCATAACGTTGGGGAGCTAATTGCCATTCTTCAACAGTTGAATTGATTGGTAAACGGTTAATGTCAGCGGCTCCGTCGTCCCCTAACGCTTGATCATAATTGTCTTTGAAAATTGGTCGCATTGGTCCTTCCGGCTGTTGCATAAAGGGTTTGTTTCGTCGCCCTTGGCTATCGGTTGGGGCAAGGGTTTCATTACCATAACCATCATGATAAACGGGCAATAAATTTGGTTGCGTTGGAATTGTCTCAATCAATGCACCATTACTATCGTAAATATTTTCATATTCATCAAATGTTTCATTGCCAAAACGATCTTTAAAAATCGGTTTATTCGTTACGGCATCAACTTTATTGACCATTTTTTGGGTAAAGTTTGGTAATGCATAATGGATATCTTCATCGGTTGTTAATGTTTGTTGAACATCCGGTGATGCTCGATTTAAGGCAACTTCGGCATAAGTTGGTGGAGTTTGTGAATAACCTTTTTCGTATAAATTTTTTTGGCGTTGTCATTCGGCTTTGGATAACAAAAGCCCATTGTTAATATTCGGGTTAGTCGCATAATTTTGTGCCCCTTGTTGACCTTTACCCCAATCAAACGAATATTCTTGATAATTCGCATACTCACTTAAGTGCTTTGTATATTCGTTCGGATTGATTCCACCAACCGTTTTGATATAACCAGGATAAGCATATGTTCCATCTTGAACCGGAGCATTGAAATTATTTTGATCTTCGAAGGTTGTTGCATCAACATGCGCACTACTATAAACTGGTAAAGGTCGGTTTGGATCATAGCTATCCCGTAAATGTTGATGGGAATTTTCCCATAATTTACGATCATAGAAACCAAAACGTTCTAATTTATCAGTATCAGCCGCATGGGCAATAAAATCCGGGTGATTAACTACATACTGTTGCAATGCTTCATCGTGCAATTCTTGATAATCATCCGCATCAGGATTAGTAATTCCTTGTTGAATTAAATGCTTTTTAAATTCATCCGAATCAGCCGTTTGATACCACAATCGTGCATTATGATTTTGGATTCGATTATTAATATATTTTTCATAATTAGGCACCTTTTTTTTCTCTCAGCGTTGCTTATCAGCATCACTCATATTCGCCAGTTCATCGGCAGTCGGTGCATCAGTCCCATCCGGTCACGAAAAAAAGTTTAATTCCGCTGGTAATGGTGTAGGCACCATCTCGGCACTAGCGACATCCCCAGCTTGATCATAAGTTTGCCGATTCATTTGAGTACGGAAATCTTGGGTTGGTAGTGCACCATAATATTTTTTTCATTCATTTAAATAATCGTTTTGAATTTGTTTAGCTTTATTTTGCAAATTTTCATTATGTTGTTCAACAACTTCACGGTGCGTTCCCGCAAATCATGTCTCGTCATCGTCAAGATCAATTTTTTCATGAGTGACGGGATCAATCGTTTGCCGAATATGAATTGCACTACGCCGTTGGTCGGGATCGATACCTGAGTGTTCCTCATCTTCATCAATGTTATCCTGAAAATGCATATTTCGCACTTGATTATTTAATTCCATTTTTGCTTCATCTTGGGCAGCAGCACGGGCTTTTAATTCATATTCATTTAATTTATTTTGTTGATGCACCGCAAGTTTTGCGTCAGCTTCGGTCATCCCTTGACTGATTAATAATGCTTTTTCGTCTTTTCGTAATTGTTTCGCTAATTCCCGAGCCCGTTGATCAATTTTATCCTCGGTCACACTGCCCCCATAACGATCTTTTAAATATTTTCGTTGTGCTTGAGCGGTTCCTCATTCCTCTTGCAGTGTTCGCAGTCGACTTTCACGTTCATCATCGCTCATGGAATGATCATTATTCAATTGTTGCATTTCATCTTCAATATCATGTTTTTGCTCTTTTAAATATTGCAATCATTCATTTTTCGCATCGACTGCTGCTTTTCGTGTTTGCAAATCCTTGGCCGCAAAATCTTTCAGTTCCATCATTGTTTCACGCAAATCTTTACCAAACGATTGATTTTGCAACGGATCACGATATTGTCCATTTTTTTTCAATTGCGCCGCTTTATCATCATCAATTATTTTTTGAATTTTTTCATAACGTTCTTCTGGGGTAATGGTTTGATCAATTAAGACGTCATTAATCGGTTGTCGAACGGCTTCGGCAATTTCATATGCTCGTTGACTAGCGGCAAAGTTTTTTTGTTGCGCATCATGATTCATCTTTTCGATTTTTCACGCATCATAGTCATTTTGATATGCGGTATAATCAGCGTGATCTTGGACTGCTTGTTGGTATTCGGCAAGTTCATCAGCCATTAATTGTTGAATCGCCGGACCGGCAAATTGAGTCGGTGATCCCACTTGTTGAATTGCCAGGGCATGGTTAACCCCTTGGTTAACTAACGACTGAACGGCTTGTGTATGCATTCGCATCGCTAAATCATGGGCTTTTTCATAACGACTACGTTCATATTCTAATTCGGCAATTCGTTGTGGTGATGGGGCACCACCAATATAAGTAACATAGGGATGCTCCGAAAGCATTTTGCGGACTTTTGCATCAAAAACATCTTCGGCAACTTGTCGTTCATCGGGATTTTGGATTTGTCATGATAAATTCAAGAGATTGGTATTATGCCCGGCCAAATCACCAGGGACATAATTTGGATCCTGCGCATGTAAAGCAAAACGTTCAGGGACATAGTTATTTTTTTGTTGTTCTCAACGTTTATTACTAATTTCATTTAATAACTCGAGTGTTAATTTATCATTATCACTCAATCGACTGGCAGTACCGCCAGCACCGGCTGTTAAGGTTGGTCGTCAAACTGGTTCTTGATCATAAACTGGTCATAACAATTTTTCTTCCGGTGAGGCATTCGGATCAGCGTACGGGTTCTCCAACTGTTCAGTTGTTGGCTGCCCATTCGCATCAAGTTTATAATGATATTCGTAACGCAAAACTTTTGGCGGATACTTTTTTTGATATTCTTGTTTGCTCAGTCCGGTTACTCCATGCACATTACCTGGCACGTCTAATTTTTCATTAAACATATTTCGATCGTAATTAGTGGTGGTAAAACAAATACTAGGAATTTCAACAAATCCCAATTCTCCCCGTTCCTTCTTGGCATCACCGGAAGTCATCTGAGGAACGGGAAATCTTGAATCGATTCCAGCTTTGTTTCTATCAAGGGCTAGTCCCTGAAATGTCGTTGCGGTAAAAATGTTTTGACGGAATTTTTCATCAGTTTTTTTTCAAATTGCTGAGTTTTTACGCGGTTCATCAAAAATATAAGCGGTACCGGCTAACAATCCATTTGCTAAATCACCAATCGTTTGTGGTGTTACTTCTTGATAACTTGGCCATTTTGGTTTACCATTATTCGCCTGAAGTTCTCAATCATCGTGCACAACAAATCGGTTAACCGCAAAAGGAATTTTCATATTTCGATTTCCACGCGCATCAGGTTCAGCTTCAATTACTACATTTGATAATGGGATGTCTGAACCAATTAAATTACCTTGCGCATCGGTCGTACGACTTAAATCGATCAATTTTTGAATTTGGAGATATTTGTAGTAGTTAGGCATTCCAGGGGTGGGCGGATTAACACCACGACCAAAAATCCGATCCCTGATATATTCCAATTTTCGAGTTGTTGGAATATCATTTAAATCAACCGCACCAGCGTTGGCAAAATCAGCGATTGTTCCTGGTTGAGCATACATTAGCTTTGCCGGTCGGCCATAATTGCTAGTTGTTCCACATTGAAGTGCACCAAGCCCTTCCCCGGTATCAACATCATGAAGCCGCGAAGCATATGCATTTTCAGTTGCATGAATAAATAATGAATTAGGTCCACCAAAAACTTGATTCATTTTCTTTCCTGCAACGGTCGATAGTAGTGCTTGATTAAATTTTGCTTGATCATCAAGTGAAACCTTGGAATTTGACCAATCAATTTTTGCACCAAACGCAGGATCAATTGTTCCGTCTGGTTCAAAAATAATATTAACAGCTGTTCCTTTGCGGATTTTTCCACCACTTGGTAACGGACCCTGAATTTGTGATGCTTTTTGTATTTTACCATTAACAATATATCAGTCTTCTTTCGCAATCATTGTATGGCTTTCAAGGAGGCCTCGAGGTGATTTTATCCGGGTAATTTTTGGCGATTGTTGATCAGTGCAATCACGCGACGATGAATGATTTGAAGCGGATCCTTTATTTTGACTAGAAGTTGAACGTTCCACTATCGGACGACTCACACCTTCACCAATGAGAATTGGTTTAACAACATCTGGTTCTTTCGGTACTTTCATCAATGTTGATTTTGGTGGATTGCCGGGTGGAGGAGCAAACGGAACAGGGGTGGGTTCTTGACGGATGCCAGGTGGTGGAGTTGGCGGACCTTTACCAATTAAAACTTTCCCTTTACCATTCCGTTTTGTTCGATATGGAAAACCGGTTGGGGCATTTTTGATTTTCTTCATTTTTGCCGGAGCTGCTGGAGCTGGTGAGTCTGGTTGATCAGGTGGAGCTATTTTCTCAGGTGCGATTGGCGGTGCAGGTGTAAAACTCTTTTTACGTTTCTTTTTAATTGGGATCGGCACCCGAACTGTTTTATGACGACGTTGATATTTAGTGCTTGTATCTTGATCCATTTTTTTAACATAAAATTCACCACCAGCCCAAAATCCTCGTGCTTTCAATGTCAAACCTTTTTGATTTAATTTGTGTTCTAAATCTTCTAATGATTTTAAACGATCGAACTCTTGCTTGGCCTTAAAATTTGAACCAATCATCGACATTTCATAAGCATTTCTTCATCATTGTGATCAAGTAAATGGTTTATTAATTGTATCAAATACTTTACCAGGTGCTTGTCAAACATCACTGAAACGATCTGTTGCAAAACCATAAACACCTGCACCAATACTTTGTCCAGAACTCATCATCACTGATTGACCAGCGGAGAACGCTTCTTGACGTACATGCCATAATTGTTCGGTTACAGTGTTGGCGAATTGATATGCAACTTGGAACATTGCTTCCATTGCTAGTAGCAATGCAAACGACGCAAAAATATGTTGATTATCAATTCCGATTGGACCGGAATTGATTAATGTTGTTGGCTCAATATTTTCCATGGCACTGGAAATTGGATCGTGCAAAATATCAAGCAAAATTGTCGCCGATTGAAATGTAATAAAGAAAATTAAAACACTCATTCATGTACCAAATAATTTGCGATATCAAACTTTTACCGCTTTGGCATCTTTGATTCCGTTGGCTAAATACAATCATCCGATTAACCAATAAATGATTAAACTAAAATTACGTTTAATCACAACAACTAAAAATTGATAAGTGATCAAAATCATGGAGAAACAGGCAATTCCAGCGATCGCAAATTGAATCAGTGACATGTCTTCAATTAAACTAAATGAATCAGAACCAGATGTACCAGGGAAATCATCTCAACGATCACCATCTGAACAACCAGTTACATACATAAATAAATTTTTTACCAATTTAACTGTTTGATAACCGCTAAAACGATTCGATAGACGACGAATTCCACCGATCGCATTACTACCATCACCGGTAATTAAAACGTTAATCGCTGATTCATCTTCCAATGAATTAAATGCCGCATATGCAAATGATGTTTGTTCGTTATACGCGGTTGTATAATCTCACAATGTGTTTTCAAATTCGGTATATGGTGTAGCATCGGTGGCTAAATTTTTTGCCGTAATAAAAATTCGACCATAACGATTATCATAATTGGTAATTTTGGTGTAATAAGAAGCAAACATATACATGTTATCTTGCGCAGTCCGGATTTTTTCGACGGCTTCTTTTAAATATTCCGATGCCGTTGAAGAAATATAACTTCCGGGGACAATACCGTTAACAATTTTGTTCAATTCTACAGCAATACTGCCGAATTGTTGTTCACCAAAAGCTTGAATTGATGTTGCAATTTTCTCCCAGTTGTTAATTTCCGCTAACAAATCGTTCTTATTTGATACATTCGAATAAGCTAATGCGTCAGTTAAACCTTGAAAACTAACAAAAACTGATGTAAAATAATCGCTGAAAGTTTTTTGTCCATAGAGCTGCGGGGTGGATAGCGCATTCATTATTCGCCGTACCGCGGATGCCGAACCCGGATCATTTGAAACAATCATATTGCGGATATTATTAATTTCATACTCCGAGATGGAGGATGAAATGTCGCCATTGCCCGCAATGGTCATCAACGAATTCATTAGCGAATCAATGGTCACCAGCACATACGGTGTACCAATAAGCAATAACACCATGATGATTGGTCACTTTAGATAATATAAACGACGCGATTGAGCCGTCACTGGTGATCCATTCTCGTCGAGCGCATAACGTTGCGAAAATGTCATCAAGAAATTAATAAAAAACAATGCAAAAGCAATCGTGGCAATGAAAATAATCGTTGTCCCAAGCATCCCGGACCAATTGAAGTTGTACGAATAAGTTCCATCTGGGTTTTGTTGGCCTTCAAAAATGTTAATTAAGAAACCTGATGAAAAAAATTTAAATAAAATGCAGATTGCTTCGATCGTTTGCAATGGTGCTCATACCGTAATGATGTAAATACAGCTAACAACTGGCGAAAACAACGTATAAAAGAATATGTTGAAAAACGACACAAGGACATAAGCAATACCTTCAACGAAGCCCGCTGACAGCGCAGGAACTAAATTCAGCATTTCATGCATATATTTATATTATAAATATACGAAGGACAAAAGGGCGGAAATAGATATACTATATTATGCGCTAGATATTAAAAATAAAAAGACGGCTGATAATTATCTGATTTTGCATATATTAATTATATTTATAAATATAATTAAAGAATTATGAAATTGTTCGTTGCGATGCATAAATTGTTTTCCAAATTTGTTCGATGCCGATGCGTTTTTTTCCGCTAACTAACAGTAGTTTAGCCGGTTCCACAGAAAATTTAGTTGCAATTTGTTGGATTTTTTGGTTTAATTCGTTTTTATTCAAACGATCAATTTTATTAACGACAAGCACAATATTGGCAAATTTCTTTTCCAACTGTTGATACATTTGTTGGTCAAGCGGACTGAAAACGTTAGCATCAATCACTAAAAACACGAGAAATAAGTTAACACGATTAAAAACATATTCACTAATAATTTGTGTCACTTCGTCTTTTTTTGTTTTACTAACGCTTGCAAAACCGTAACCAGGTAAGTCAACAATGCGAAAACGGTCAAAATCATAGAAATTTACGCAGAGTGTACGACCGGGAGTTTTTGATGTGCGGGCAATATCGTGTTTAGCTAATGCATTAATTAAAGTTGATTTACCAACATTACTGCGGCCAACAAAACAATATTCTGTTATATCATCTTTAATCCATTGAGTTGAATTAAAAGCTGATTTAATAAAATGAAACATTAGTGCATTTGTTCTTTTACTTTACGCATCATTTCTTTAATTTGTGCTTCTGATGGTTTACGACCAACTTGAGCATACATCGCTTTAATCATGCCTTCATTAATTGGCGGCTTTTCATAAATTTTTTTCTTCATCGTTTTTTGCGCCACAAAAAAACCGATAAAGCCACCACCGACAAATAACACAATGGCAATTACAAGAACTCAAGGTCAACCAAGCATCTTATCTTTATTATAATTCGTTTCTGACTGAATAATCATAAAAACCGATTAAATGATGATTTTTATATATAATACATATAACTAATATGTACACTGCGATTACCGTATTAAGTGTGTTTGTAATTTTAATCGGATTGTTATTGTCTAGTTCGGGTTCATCATCAGGATTGGTTGCAACTAGCGGACAAGATCTGGAACTATTTCGAAAAACAAAAGATCGAGGATTAATTAAATGATTACAAATTATTTTATTTTTAATTGTTATCATTATTCTTACCATCATTGTTGCCAACGGATTACTAGGAATTCAAGTTGCATAATAACAATCAAAAAATATACCATCAAAAACGCGATAATGCCGATATTAAAAGTATTCGTGATGCCATTGTTGCCGTTGTCAATAAAGAAAACGGCCGACCAATTAGTCGAAAAATGTTGTTTTTTAAATTAACAACTGATCATCGTGATATTGGCTACATTGATAATTTTGATTACATTAATGCGATTAAACAATTAAAAGATGACGGTGTAATTTTTATTTTACAATCCGATGATATTGTTTTGCAATGCGCCAAAAATACTAATCGTCGTCCGCCGGTGCAAAAAGTTGATGTAGCAACACTTGATCCAACTAAAGCATTAATTGGTACGGTAAATATCAATGCAGCAGGAACGGGATTTGTAACATTAAAAAATGATAAAGAAGCAAAATATATTGTTAATCGGATTAATTTAAACAATGCTCAAAACGGCGACGAAGTTGAATTTTTTCCAGTCCCAACGCCGAACGATATGCGTTTAATTAATGCGGTAATTAAAACGGTACTTAATCACGCCAAGGATTATTATGTGGGTGAATTTATTCTTAACAGTGATAAAACATATCAAGTAAAAGTTGATGATGAAAAATTTACTTTACAAGTAATTTTAGATCAAATTGATGGATTAGTTAATGGGCACAAAATTTTGTTTCAAATTGGGAAATATGAACTTGATAAATGTTATGCAACAGTGACGAAAATTATTGGTCATAAATCCGATGTTGGTACCGATATTCTTTCCGTTGTATTTGATAATGGTGTCGAACCCGATTTTCCCCAATCGGTGCTTGAAGCAACCCAAAAAATGAAATTTACGATTGATGATGAACAACGTCGCATTCGTAAGGATTTATCAAACCAACCAATCATTACGATTGACCCAGCCACAAGTAAGGACTTTGATGACGCATTTTATTGCAAAAAAATTAATGATCAGTCATATTTTTTATCCGTTTCAATTGCCGATGTATCGCATTATGTTAAATTTGATTCCGAACTTGATGTCGAAGCATTACGGCGCGGTTGCTCAATTTATTTAGTTGATCGTGTCATTCCGATGTTACCGCATAATTTATCAGATGACATTTGTTCAATTGTCCCAAACGAACAACGGTTTGCATTAACGTGTGAAATGATGATTGATGCCAAAGGCAATTTTACTGACATTAAAGTTTTTCCATCGATTATTAAATCATGACGGCGTTTCTCATATGAAGAAGTTAATGAATTTTTTGCAGATGCAAATGCATTTAAAAATGAACAAGCGCCCGTTGTTAAATCAGTTCAAGATGGATTAGCATTGAGTGATATTTTAAGTGCAATGAAAGCGCGAAGAGGTTACATTGATTTTGAAATTCCGGAACCAAATATCAAAGTTAATGAAAAATGCGAACCAATCGCAATTGAAGTTCGTCCCCATGGCCGAGCGCAAAAAATGATTGAAGATTTCATGGTCGCAGCGAACGAAGCAGTAACAATTTATGCGGCAAAAAAAGTTTATCCTTTTGTTTATCGTGTTCACGATAAACCGAAACCAGAACGGATGGAAGTTTTTGCGATTGAAGCCAAACGTCTAAATTTTAAAATTGATGGTGATTTAGAAAAAATCCGTTCGGTTGATATTGCCCGTTGATTAGAGAAAAATAAAGATAATCCGAATTTAACTTTAATTCGCATGTTGTTATTACGCAGTATGGCCAAAGCAAAATATGACACAAAAAATACTGGCCACTTCGGATTAGCGTCGCAAAATTATACCCATTTCACGAGTCCAATTCGGCGTTATCCTGATTTATTAGTGCACCGGATTTTTTGACAATATGAATTCTTACGTCGCCAAACAAGTGATGCGGTTCGGAAACAATTTAGTGGTGAATTAGCAAATGACTGTGAACGATCATCAAAAAATGAATTAACGGCAATTAAATGTGAACGTGATGTAAATAAAATGAAATTTGCACAGTATATGGAAAAACACGTTGGTGATGTCTTTAATTGTTTTGTGACATCATTATCAAACTTTGCCGTATGAGTCCAATTAGAAAATCTTGTTGAAGGTTTAATTACGACCAAAAATTTAGGGAAAGTATTTT